>JANYEB010000222.1 GCA_025363355.1 Chitinophagaceae bacterium
TACAGTTGGTTTCCAATAACTCTTGAATAATAGCGTGTCGTTCGGCAATGCTAAAATACTTACCACTTTTTTGAAGAATTGTCTTGTTCATTGTTTACACTTTTAATGTTTTTAGTGTAAACCTATTTTAGGACAAGACAGAATCCTGTTTGATCCAAATTCCTTCATAAACAACAATATTTTCAGATAATGTAATACATTTAGATATCAAACTAATTACAAAATGAAAAAAGGAATATTTATAGTGATTATTTTAAATATTATTACTAGTTGCATTAATAAGAAAGACAAAAGTGAACTTTCTTAAAAAGATTCAATTGGTTCAGGAATTTTTATGGAATGCTATAAAATTTATAGTGGTGGTGCTACTACTACTGATATATATTCAAACTATATCACTGATTCAAAAATTTTTAGAATATATATTGGAGAGTATGACGATGAATTTGGCTACAAATGCAAAACCGTGGGTGATACTATTATAGTAGATAAACTTACAAACATTCATACCAATAATACTCGAGTCGTTAAAACCACAAAATTTAGCATAAATAAATTAGCTAAGGAGCACATATTTGAATGAACTTGCCATATTATGTTTTGCTAATAAAATTAAATCACTAACAATTTTCTCTAATAATACACTATCACCCTAATTACCCATCATCTCTCTGGCACTAGCAATAATCGCTTCGCTGGGGTTTTGTCCGCTGAGCATTTGGGCAATAGCAAGGGTGCGTTCTTCGGTACCCAATATTTTAATGTTGGTTTTAATGGTATTGTTTACTGCATTTTTATAAACGAATAAATGGGTATTGGCTTTAGCAGCTATTTGTGGCTGGTGTGTTATGCAAATGATTTGGCGGGTTGCTGCAAGTTGCTGCATAATAATACCTACTTGTTTAGCAGCTTCTCCACTGATACCAGTATCTATTTCATCGAAAATAAGGGTGGGTAAATCCATTTTTTCTGCTACTAAAGATTTAATGCAAAGCATTAACCTGCTTAATTCTCCACCACTAGCCACTTTTCTAATAGGTTCAAATTTATTGCTCTTGTTAGCATCAAATAAAAACTCAATATCATCTTTACCAAAATCATTTAAAGCAATATCTTTTAGCTCAACCTTTAGTTGTGCATTGGGCATACCCACTTGATGCAATAGTTTATTTACTTTTTCTGCCAAAGCCTTTGTTTGCTGATGGCGGTTTTTAGAAATATTCTCTGCAAGTTTGGTTGCTTGTGCTAGATATTGTGCAGCTTCTTTCTCTTTGTTTTTAATAGCATCATCAATATGCAGAACTGCTTGTAATTTCTGTTCAATATCTGCCTGAATTTGCAATAGTTCATTGGTGGTTTGAACATTGTGTTTCTTCAGCAGTTTATATCCAAGCGATAGTTTATCGTTGATGATATTGATTCTGTTTTCATCGTATAATACAGTGTCGTTAATACTTTCAACCTCACTGGCTATATCTTGCAATTCAATTTGAGAACTCTGTATTCTTTGAACAATGGTGTCTAATGAAGGATGAAAAGCTGCAAAGCCCTGCAACTGATTAGACATTTGTTTAAGCAATTGTACAACGGGCATTTCACTTTCTTTCAATTCAAAATATACTTTACTAAGACTTGCTTTAATGCCCTCACTATTGTTCAATATTTTAAGCTCGGCTTCCAAATCTTCTAACTCATTTTCTTTTAGGCTTAGTTCATTCAATTCATCAAATAAAAACTGATGATAATCCAGTTCTTTTTGAAAAGAAGCTTGCTGTGTTTGTAGTGCTTTTAAATCTTGCTGGGCTTTTTTCCATTGCAGATAAACAGCTTTATAGTTTGATAAGTTTGAAGCATTTTCTGCTAAAGCATCTATGACATCTCGTTGAAAATCGCTATCGCCCAATTCAAGTGTATCAAACTGTTGGTGCAAATCAACCAATAGACTTGCTAACTGTTTTATCTGTTGCAATGTAACTGGTGTGTCATTAATAAAAGCACGACTTTTACCATTGCTAGCAATCTCTCTTCTTAATAATAATTCAGCACCATTATCTAATTCGTTAGCCTGCAAAAAATTTCTTACAGCATCTTTTTCTTCAACCAAAAAACTACCTTCAATAAAGCATTTTTTTGCAGTATCTGTTAATGCAGAACTATCAGCACGTTCTCCTAAAATTAAACTCAACGCACCCATTAAAATACTTTTACCAGCACCTGTTTCGCCAGTAATAATATTTAATTGAGATGAAAAATCAATACTGATTTCATCTATAATAGCATAATTCTGTATATGAAGATTTTGTAGCATTTAGAAACTCGTTATTTGAAATTTTTCTGGTGCGAAGATTGATTTATTATATCAATTTTCAAATCTAAAACTTGTCTAATTCTGAAATAATTTTATTCCCCCTTACACCTGGCAATCCCACTTTTAGCTTTTTGGTCTAAAGAGTTTTTATAATCGTGGTGATCCATATCTAAACAAATATTATAAAACCTAATGGCTTCTGGTTTGTTGCTTAGTTTTTCATAAATCATTCCTGTTTGCAAAGCAGCCCTTGCAGCATAATATTCAGTTCTATCCTTACCTAAATCAATTGCTTTTTGATAAAATTTTATAGCATCTTCATCTTTATGCATATCGTCATAAATACGTGCAAGTCGATACACAAATTCAAGTTGTTCTTCGGGTTTGTCAAAACTATTTATTGTTTTTCCATCAAGTAGTTTTAGAGCTTCTGTGTTGTAGCCACCATCGCTTAGCAATCTGCTGCGAAGCAATAGAACATTATACCATTTGTTTTCTTTAGCTTCTTTTAAAGCTTGCTTATCAGCTTCTGCATCATTTCCTCCTTTGGTTAAAATGTTGGCTCTAGCTTTTTGTGCAGCAGCAAAATTGCCTTGCAAGTAATAAGCCCAGCTTAGTTTTTGGTAAATATCTTTTACATAAAAATTACCTTTAAATGCTGCTAAATATCTTTCAAAATCGGCAATAGCTTCTAGCAATTCCAACTTATGCAATTGTGCATATCCCATTTGCATATCCCAAATTGGAGTTTGCATATAAGCTACAGATTTATTGCGATTAAGAATAATACTTTTACCAAGTTCTGTTTGCTTATTATTGATAGATAAGTTTGCAGCCATATAAGCAAACAAATGATTGTTTACTACATCTAATTTGCTGGTAGTAATGTGTTGAATGGTTTCATCTTTTTTATTATCGATATAGTAGTTTAGATAACAATACATCAACTGACTTTCATTGCTAAAAAGCTTTGCCCAAGGATCGTTGCTGTTTACAAATTTTGAAAGTGTTTTCATTCCTTCAGTAACAGAACCCTTCATTCCTAAAATTGATGCTAACCATTTGTAACCTTTGGGTATTGTGCCAGTAATGGCTTGAATGCTACCATAGAGCATTTCATTTGGAGCGAAAGTTGAAAACATTTTCCTGTTTTCTTTGATGTATGAATATGCTTTTTTGGAATCCCAGGCAGCTGTCATATTCTCTCCATATCTGATACTGATGACTGATTTATGCAAATAAGCATTGCACAAACAAAACCTATAGAATGGAGATGTGTCTGGCCCTTTTTTTAACTCACTAATTCTATTGTTAATACTTTCTTTTCTTTTCTTGTATTCAGCAGCATCTTCATTAAAAAACAATTCCAATACATCAATATAACTTTCTAGAAATACAGGTATGAGGTTGTTTGGATTTTGTTGTTTTGCTTTTTCTATTAATGCAACTCCATTTGCTATTTTAAGCTGACCAATTTCTTTATAAGCTTGCTGGCAAATACTGTTAAATTCATATACTTTTTGAGCTGATGAAACACAGCTAAATCCAAACAATATTAATATGGTGAAAAGAAATTTCATAGTACAAAAAAAGGAAGCATTTGTGTGCTTCCTTTAAATATTTTTTATTGATGTTTTTATTTTACTTCAACACTTTCAGCAAGTGCTTCATCTGCTAAGATTCTACCACAGTTTTCGCAAACAATGATTTTTTTGTGCAAACGAATTTCGCTTTGACGTTGAGGGGGAATTGCATTAAAACAACCACCACAAGCATCACGTTCAACAGGTACAACAGCTAGACCATTTCTATAGCTACTTCTAATTCTGTCATAGCTATAAAGCAATCTTTCATCAACAGTTTTTCTGGCGTCGTCACTGATTTTTCTAAAATGCTTTTCTTCTTTTTCAGTATCAACGATAATTTTTTCTAACTCGCTTTTTTTGTGGTTCAAAACACCGTCTTTAACAGCAATTTGTTTTTTTGCAGCATCAAGAGCTCTAACTTTTTCGCCCATTTCTTCGTTAGCATCTTTGATGTGTTTTTCAGCCAATTTCACTTCAAGTTGTTGCATTTCAATTTCCTTGGTGATAGCTTCAAACTCACGACTATTCTTTACATTTTCACTTTGCTTTTCGTATTTTTTGCCTAATTCTTCAGCATCTTTAATAGCAACTCTTCTTGTTTCAATGTATTCGTTAATACCATTAATTTCTTCTTCAATTCTTACTTTTCTGCTATGCAAACCTTGAATTTCATCTTCTAAATCGCTCACTTCCATTGGCAATTCGCCTTTTAAAACTGCAAATTCATCTAATTTGCTATCAATTTTTTGAAGTCTTACTAATCCAGCCAATTTGTCTTGAACCGAATAATCTTTAGCTACAGCCATTTTTAAAACATTTAAAATTTAAAGTTTAAAGTTTGTGGTTAGCCTAATTTGCTAACCCACGAAATATTCAACAGGATTCGTGTTTACTCCACTTTTAAGGACGGCAAAAGTAGGGGATTTTGACTGTAAAATCTCCATCAATAATTCAACAGTAAATTGCTCACTTTCCCAATGCCCAATATCGGCAATTACAATTTTACCCTCAGCATCAAAAAATTCGTGGTACTTTATGTCAGATGTAATGTAAATATCAGCTTTTGCAGCAATGGCATTTTTGGTTAAAAAACTTCCTGCACCACCACATAAAGCTACTTTTTTAATGGGCTTGCTTAACAGTTTTGTGTGCTTAATTATTTTAAGATTGAATTGTTGTTTTAATAAATTTAAGAAATCCAACTCGCCAATTCCTAATTCCAATTCTCCAACTAAGCCACTTCCAATAGTTTGATAACTATTGGTTAATGGCACAATATCGTAAGCAACTTCTTCATAAGTATGTGCTTCAATCATTTTTGCAACAACATCATTTAAAAGATAGTTTGGCAGAATAACTTCAATTTTTATTTCAGGAATTGTGGAACGAACCATTTGTTTTCCAATGGCAGGATTTGAGTTCTCATTGCCTTTAAAAGTTCCAATTCCTTGAGTGCTAAAACTGCATTCACTATAATTAGCAATATGCCCACCACCTGCATTAAAAATGGCTTCTTTCACTTTTTCTGCATTATTTTCTGGAACAAAAACGAACAATTTACTCAACAAATTTTGCTTTGGAGCAAGAATTTGTCGATTAATTAAGCCTATTTTATCTGCAATTTTATAATTTACACCTGCAATTACATTATCCAAATTTGTGTGAATAGCATAAATAGCAATATCATTTTTTATTGCAGTAATTACAGTTTGTTCAACATAATTTTTACCAGTAATTTTTTTTAAGCCACTAAAAATAATGGGGTGATGAGCCACAATTAAATTGCAACTTTTAGCTTTTGCTTCAAGCACCACAGCTTCTGTTACATCTAAAGTGCAGAGGACGCCACAACATTCCCAATTTGAATTTCCTGTTAGCAAACCACAATTATCATAAGATTCTTGATAGGCAAGAGGTGCAAGTTTTTCGAGTGGGGTAATTATTTCAGCAATTGTCATATAAAATAAAATTGATTGATAAAACTAACTCAAATTTGTTCAATGCCGAATTTGAATTACTATCATCTTGATGGAAAAATATTTCTTGAGAGCGAAAATAATATTTCTGTAAACAATCGTTCATTTAGATATGGAGATGGTTTTTTTGAAACAATGAAATTGATTGATGGAAAAATTCAATTGAAAGAACTTCATTTTCAAAGAATCTTGTATAGCTTAAAAACATTGGGTTTTATTACTGCAAAACATTTTTCTTTCGAAGGATTAGAAAAGCAAATCGTTGAACTTGCTACAAAAAACAATCATCAACATTTAGGAAGAATACGCATTACTTTTTTTAGAGAAGATGCTGGGCTGTTTGAAGTAACAAACTTTCATCCACATATTTTAATTCAAAGTTTTGAGCTGAATGAATCTGTTAATGAACTCAATCAAAATGGCTTGGTGATTGGATTGTATCCAACTGCAAAAAAAAGTTGCGATATTTTTTCTAACATAAAAAGCAATAATTATTTGCAATATTCAATGGCTGCATTGTGGACTAAAGAAAATAAATTGAATGATGCTTTGTTGTTGAATAGCAATAATAATGTTGCTGATAGTTGTATTGCAAATGTTTTTATTATTAAAAATGGAGTGACTAAAACACCTGCTTTAACAGAAGGTTGTGTTGCTGGTGTAATGAGAAAACATCTTATCGAAACACTAAATCAAAATAATATTGAAGTTGTTGAAACTACTATAAACATTGAAGATATTATCAATGCTGATGAAGTGTTTTTAACCAATGCTATTAAAGGAATTATTTGGGTGAGACAGTTTGGAGATAGCAATTACGCAAACTTTGAAACAAGAAAAATTTATAAAATATTCTCTCAAAGATAACTCGAATTTTCACCGATAATTGTAATACATATCTGTGTTTTTTGTGCTATCTGCGAGCAAAAAGTAAAAATTGAATGAAACCAACTATCAATATCATCTGGTTTAGAAGAGACCTAAGACTTGCAGATAATGCAGCTTTATATCATGCTTTAAAAGAGTCAACTAATGTATTGCCCATTTTTATTTTTGATAAAAATATATTGGATGATTTAGAAGATAAGGCAGATAAAAGAGTAGAATTTATTCATAACGCTTTGCAAGAAATGCAAACACAGCTTACTGAGTTTAGTAGCACGCTTGAAGTATTCTATACCACGCCAATAAAGGTTTTCAAAGAGTTGCTTGAAAAATATACAATTGAAAAAGTTTACACGAATCACGATTATGAACAATATGCTTTGCAAAGAGATGAAGAAATTGCAGGGTTATTAAAACAACATAATGCAGTTTTAAAAACATATAAAGACCAAGCCATTTTTGAAAAAGATGAAGTAACAAAAGATGATGGAAAACCTTACACAGTTTTTACACCATACAGCAAAAAATGGAAATTAAAATTGAATGAGTTTTACTATAAATCTTATCCTACAGAAAAATATTTCAACAACTTTTATAAGCAAAAAGCAAAGCCAATTATTGCATTGAGTGAAATGGGTTTTGTGTCAACTGAAACTGTTTTTCCTAAAAAGAGTTTATCTGTCGAACTTGTAAAAAAATATACAGATCAAAGAAATTTTCCTGCAATTAATGGAACGTCAAAATTGGGAGTGCATTTAAGGTTTGGAACAATTAGTATTAGAAAATTAGTGCAGTATAGCTTACCATTAAACGAAACATTTTTAAACGAATTAATTTGGCGAGATTTTTATTTTTCAATCCTACATCACTTTCCACATATTTGCACAGGCAAGGCTTTTAGGCAAGAATATGATTTAATCGAATGGAGAAATAGTGAAGCTGAATTTGAAAAATGGTGTGCTGGAAAAACTGGTTATCCAATTGTAGATGCAGGAATGAGAGAGTTAAACGAAACTGGTTTTATGCACAACAGGGTACGAATGATTGTTGCCTCTTTTCTTACAAAACATTTGCTAATTGATTGGCGTTGGGGCGAAACTTATTTTGCAAAAAAGCTTTTAGACTTTGACTTTGCTGCAAACAATGGTGGCTGGCAATGGGCAGCTGGTAGTGGTTGTGATGCTGCTCCTTATTTCAGGGTTTTTAGCCCCAAACTGCAAACAGAGAAATTTGATAAAGATTTACATTACATAAAAAAATGGATTCCTGAATTGAGTAGTTTCGATTACCCTAAACCAATTGTTGTTCACGAAGATGCTAGAAAACGATGTTTAGATGCTTATGGAAAAGTGTTAAAGAAAGGATAGTTTTTCAAAAATGTATTTTGCCACAGTAAAAAATCTTGATAAGCCTTTACTTTCGCAACTTATGAAACAAACCAATTCTTTTGCCGAAGGCAGGGTTTTATTAATCAACAAACCTCTTACTTGGACTAGCTTTAGTGCTGTTAGAAAAATTCGTTATTTAGTTAAAATACCTAAGGTAGGGCACGCAGGCACATTGGATCCTTTAGCTACTGGCTTGCTCATTATTTGTACTGGTAAGTTTACCAAAAAAATTAATGAGTATATGGGTATGGAAAAAGAATATACCGGCACTATCACTATTGGCTCAACAACATCCACTTTTGACTTAGAAGTTGAACCAGAAAATCATAAAGACATTAGCCATATTACCAACGAACAAATCTTGGAAGCCACAAAACAATTTACAGGAGCTATTCTGCAAATGCCTCCTCAACACTCTGCCATAAAAAAAGACGGAAAAAGATTGTATGAAAGTGCAAGACTTGGTATAGAAGTAAAAGTTGACCCAAGACCTGTGCATATTTATGAATTTGAAATCACTAAAATTGACGGGAGTAACATCGATTTTAAAGTGGTTTGTGGCACAGGAACCTATATCAGAAGTTTGGCAAATGATTTTGGAGCAGCATTGGGTGTTGGCGGACATTTAAGTAAGCTATGCAGAACCAGAATTGGTAGTTTTAAACTTGAAGATGCTGTTACACTAGAAGAGTTTGAAGAAGCATTGAAAGAAGGAAACCTTTAGTTGGTTAACAAATATGCGACAAAATAATACCTGTTGCAACAGCAGCATTTAAAGATTCTGCTCCGCCAATTCTTTTAATGCTGATGGAATTATTGATATGTGCCAAAATGGGCTGTCTAACACCTTTTGATTCATTGCCAATTACTAAAATTCCTTGTGCTGGCTTTTCAATTTTGGTTACATCTTTCCCATTTAATAATGCACCATAAACAGGCACTTTTGCTTTGGCAATACATTCATCTAATTTGGTGTAAACTACATTCACTCTAATAAAACTACCCATTGTGCTTTGTATTACTTTTGGGTTATACAACTCAACACAATCTTCACTACAAATAATTTGTTTAATACCAAACCAATCTGCAATTCTAATAATGGTTCCAAAATTTCCTGGGTCTTGAATGCCATCTAAAGCAAGTGTTATTGTGTTTTCAAATATTAACAATTTATTTTCCTCAGGCATTTCTACCAGCATCAATACCTCATTCGCTGTTTGTAAATTCGAAATCTTCTGTAATTCTTCTTCATCAACAATTACAATATTTTCAACTGTTTTATTAGTATCTGCCCACGATTGTAAAGCATATACTTTTTTAATATTGAAATGGCTGTTCAAAACCTCATCTGCAAGCTTTGGCCCCTCTGCAACAAAAAGACCTTCTGCATCTCTTTGTTTTTTGTGGCTTAAAGTTTGAATATATTTACTTTCGCTGCGGCTTAACATATTATGCAATTTAACTCTTACAAAAAAGCAAATTTATATCTTCTTGCATTGGCTATTATTTTTATTAGCTCTTGTACGTCAGTTAAAAATTTCCCCAAGAACCAACCATTCGTTTACGATAACAAAATTGTTATCAAGTCTGACATTAGTAAAGACGAAAAAATTAGACTTGCTAAAGAGTTAAATAGTTATTGGGATGATAGTATGCAAGTAAGAAAAGTAGCTAAACTTGGTATCTTCTCAATCATTAAAAATCCTCCAGTTTACGATAGCAACAATTTTGCACGTTCTATTAGATTTATGGATAATTATCTTAAATCTCAGGGATATTATTATGCAACTTACAGTCACGACACAACTAATAGTATCAAACATCAACAGCATAGAGTTACACCAATTGTAACCATTCAACTTGGTAAAAATATTACTATAGATAGTGTTGCTATTGATTTAGCAGATAGTAATTTGCAAAAACTTGCCCTACAAAACGCTCAATATAGTTTGCTAAAAACTGGCAGTCCATATACCAAACAAATTATCAGTAATGAGCTTGATAGAATAACAGCTTTATTTAAACGAAATGGATATTATAATTTTACCAGAGATGATATTTATGCTTTGGTAGATACCACTGACTCGAAATTTTTAAACTTAACTATCGATCCATTTGAGCTTGCAAAATTGTTGGATGATTATGCTAAAAGCAAGAAAGAAAGCCCAAAATGGGATCTTACTATCAAACAACGAAAAGATACTAGTGGTAATAGCAGCCAACGTTATTTTATTGGTCAAATTTATTATTACCCGCAAGCTGGTAACTTCGATTTAACCGATTCGATTATCAATCAACCTTGGCTGCATAGCCATTCTAGAGGCAATTATACTTTGCGATATGACAACCAAATTATAAAGCTATCGCCACTTAAAAGTCATACTTATTTGCAAAATGGACAACCATTTAATCAAACAGATTATTTTAGAACTGTCAATGCATTGAATAAACTTGGACCTTGGAAACAAATAGATGCAAAATTTATTAAGCGTGGTAGTGATTCGCTGGATTTGCATATTGCAATGGTGCCAGAAAAAAAATATGGTATTGAAAATAATTATGAAATTAGTAAGAACACTGGAGATTTAACTGCAGGTAATTTAATTGGATTGTCTTTTGGTTTAACATTTAGAAATAGAAATGTTTGGAAACAGGCTGTACAATTTTTTACAACTGCAAGAATAGGGGTTGAATTTAATCCTGGCGATAGCACAAAAGCATTGCAAACGTTATACACTACGTTTAGCCATACATATAGTTTCCCTAGAATGATTGGCGAAAAATCTTTTGGAAAAGTAGCTGGTGTGCTTCCATTATTTATTGGTAAACTTCCTTTTAAATTCATTCGTAATTATTCAAATAACATAATGAATTTTTCTGACAAAAGAACTTTGTTTTCTGTTAATGCTTCTTATTCTGACAGGTTTGAATTGTTTCGATTACGTTCTTTAACAGGAAGCTTTGGATATGAATTTAGAACAGATGATAAGGTTTGGTTGTTTAGCCCTTTAAATGTTGAACTTTATTCTTTAGATAAACTAAAAGGCTTGGATGATTTAATTAAGAACAATCCTTTTCTTCAATTATCATTTAATACTGGCAATGTTATTGGGCAAAGTTTTACCTTCTCTCAAACGTACGCTAACAAAACAAAAGTTAACAGAACACATTTATTTAGATTAGGATTTGAAGAGTCTGGCTTAATTGCAGGAATGTTTAAAACATTAGAAGATAGAGTTTATAGATATGCAAAACTTGAGTTGGAGTACAGAGAAAGTACCAAACAACCAAAATCAGAATTTGCATATAAATTATTTGGTGGTCTTGGGGTAAACTATAGTAGCAGTAACGAAATTGGCAATGTGCTTCCTTTCTTCAAACAGTTTTTTGTGGGTGGACCAAATAGTATGAGAGCTTGGGGTTTGCGTCAACTGGGTCAAGGTTCATCTTTGTTGTATGATACCAGCACATCATCTTTTCGCGATAGGTTTGGCGATATTAGATTAGAAGCAAATTTTGAGTATCGTTTTCAAATTTATAATGGAAGTTTTTTAAAAGTTGGCAGTGCTTTGTTTGCAGATATTGGCAATGTTTGGAACTTAAAAAAAGATATTAATAACCCCAATAGTGAGTTCTCTCTTTCAAGACTTGGAAAAGATATTGCAATAGGCGTTGGTACAGGTTTGCGTTTAGATTTTGGCGGATATTTTTTATTAAGGGTTGATATGGCCTATAAGGTTAAAGATCCTGCCAGGCAATATAATAATGGTTGGGTAGATTTAAGCAATGCGTCACTTCGTGAAACTCGTCCAAATGGTGTTGAGGTAAGAAATACTGCACTGCAATTGGGCATTGGTTTGCCGTTTTAATATCAGGTATATATTTTATATTTCTCTGTGTTCAGCAGCAACATTAGTTTCATCATTGTTCTAATTCCAATTCTTTCATCAAAAAAGCTTTGCTTATTATTGCAAACTCAAAACAATTGCAATGAGTTTATCCGAAAGGCTAAAACATATTAAATTATTTCGTTCGTTTATTTATACAACGGTTGGTTTTATTACCTACCCAGGATTGGTATTGATAAATAAAATTAAGATTGAAGGAACAGAACACATTAAATCATTGCCCAGAAAAAACGTGCTTTTTGTTAGCAATCATCAAACATATTTTGCTGATGTAATTGTGTTTATTCACATTTTTTGTGCAGTAAAATGGCGTAAAGAAAATAAGCTTGGATTACCTTATTATTTGATAAATCCCTTCACCAATTTATATTTTGTTGCAGCTGAAGAAACGATGAATGGCAATTGGATTAGTCGCCTATTTAAATTGGCTGGAGCATTGACTGTTAAAAGAACTTGGCGTTCTGAAGGTAAAGAAGTAAGAAGAGGATTAGACCCATCTGACACTAGAAAAATATTTAGAGCTTTAGAAAGCAATTGGGTCATTACTTTTCCTCAAGGCACAACAAAACCTTTTGCTCCTGGCAGAAAAGGAACAGCACATATTATTAAACAAATTCAACCCACAGTTGTGCCAGTGGTTATTAATGGCTTTTGGAGAGCTTTCACAAAAAAGGGTTTAACATTTAAGAAAAAGGGCTCAATACTTACTGTTAGATTTAAAGCACCAATGGTGATAGATTACACCCTTCCTGCTGAAGTAATTTTAGATCAAGTAATGGATGCTATTGAACAAAGCAAGAAATTTATGCTAAAAGGTAAACATCATTTAATGACTGCAATTGATAAATAGTATTGTCAGAATTTATTCCCTTCTTTCTCAACATTTTTTCATTTCTATTATTTAATTGATTTGCTTTGCCCGCAGAATAAAATGATTATAATGAAAATTGGTATGATAAAAAATTGGAAGACAGTAATAGTGATTGCTGTGTTGTTTCAATCTTGCTCTTCAAGCAACATTACAAATGAAGATGGTTTTAAAAAATTCTTTGAAGAATATAAAGTTGAAGGAACATTTGCTTTATATAATAATGGTCAGGGCAATTTCAATATCTATAATCTAAGCAGGTTTAAAGATTCTGCTTACACACCTGCATCAACATTTAAAATTGTTAATTCTTTAATAGGATTACAAACTGGCAGAATTTCAAGTACTAAGATGATTATTAAGTGGGATGGTGTAAATCGTTCAAATACAGATTGGAATAAGGACTTAACAATGGAAGAAGCATTTAAAGTTTCTTGCGTACCTTATTATCAAGAAGTGGCAAGAAGAATTGGTAGAGATACAATGCAAACTTGGCTTGATAGCTTAAGTTATGGAACAAAAAAAATTACAACGAGGATTGATAGTTTTTGGTTAGATAATTCTTTAAAAATTAAGCCTGATGAACAATTAGGCTTGGTGAAAAAATTATATTTCGAACAATTGCCTTTTACAAAAACAACAATGCAAGCTGTTAAAAAAATAATGATTCAGGAAAATAATAGTAATTATACACTTGCATACAAAACAGGTTGGGGGTTTAAAGAAAATGGGAAATCAATTGGTTGGATTATTGGCTGGATTGAAGAAAATAAACATCCATCTTTTTTTGTATTAAACCTAGAAGGAGAGCATAATATTGATATGGTAACTATCAGAAAAAATATTCTAATGAATTGTCTTAAACAATTAGACTATTTACAAGGCAAAAAATAATTTATAATGAGTAATTCCATCGAAACATTATACACCCATTTTCTTAAATCAATATCTGTTTGCACAGACACAAGAAAGGTGAAACAAGGCGATATTTTCTTTGCTCTAAAAGGCGATAATTTCAATGGAAATTTATTTGCACTACAGGCATTAGAAGCTGGTGCAAGCCTTGCTGTAATTGATGAAAATGTTTTAAGTAATGATGAAAAGTTATTTAAAGTTGATGATGTTTTAACTACACTACAAGCACTTGCAAAATATCACAGACAGCAGTTTAATATTCCTTTTATTGCCATTACTGGTAGCAATGGAAAAACAACTACAAAAGAACTAGTAAATGTTGTCTTAAGCTCTCGTTATAAAACATATACAACACAGGGTAATCTTAATAATCACATTGGAATTCCATTAACAATATTATCTGTTAAGCAAGATGCTGAAATGGCTGTGATAGAAATGGGTGCCAACCATCAAAAAGAAATAGAAAGCTATTGTGAATATACATTGCCTACACACGGCATTATTACAAATTGTGGTAAAGCACATTTAGAAGGGTTTGGTGGCATTGAAGGGGTAAAAAAAGGCAAAGGTGAATTGTTTGATTTTTTAAGAAACAATAAAGGAACTGCTTTTGTTTATTGGGACTTTGATTATTTGAAAGTGATGAGCAAAGGTGTTGAAACCATTGTAAAATATGGCACAAAAGAAGGTGTTGTTGTTGGCAGTGTAAAAGATAGTAATCCCTTTTTGAGTGTGGAAATCACAAACGATTCAGACATTCAATTAATACAAACAAACCTTGTTGGCGATTATAATTTATCAAACGTTTTAACTGCAGTTGTAGTTGGAAAACACTTTGATGTTCCTACTAATAAAATTAAATCTGCAATAGAAGATTATGTTCCTTCAAACAGTCGATCTCAATTAATAGAGAAAGGAACAAACAGAATCATTTTAGATGCATATAATGCCAATCCTTCAAGTATGAAATTGGCAATAGAAAATTTTGCAAAACTGCCATCATCTAACAAAATATTAATGCTTGGTGGAATGATGGAATTAGGAGAAGAAAGTGTTGCTGAACATCACGCTATTATTGATTTAATCAACCAATATAATTGGAAAAAAGTAATTTTGGTTGGTGGTGATTTCAGCAAAATATCTCATCATCATTTATACTTTGACAATTCAACTATTGCTGCTGATTGGTTTGCAGAACAAGATTTTACAGACTCTAATATTCTTGTAAAAGGTAGCAGAAGTATGAAAATGGAGAAAGTGTTAGAAGCCTAATGATTTACTAATAAAGTTGCAGCTACAATTCCTGCTGTTTCTGCTCTTAACCTAGTATTGCCAAGGCTTACAGGTTGATAATTATGTTGTAGTGCCAATGCAATTTCATCTGGTGTGAAATCGCCTTCTGGCCCAATAAGAATTTGAGTATTATTGCTAGTAACAATGTCTTTTATATCTACCTTTTTATCTTCTTCGCAATGAGCAATCAATTTGGTTTCGAAATTTAAAGACTTGAAGATTTCGTTATACAAAATTGGTTCGTGAAGTATTGGTAAAAATGTTTGTTGGCTTTGCAACATTGCAGCAATTAAAATACTATTCATTCTATCAAATCTAAAATACTGCCTTTCTGTTCTTTTAGTAATGATTGGAATAATTTCTACCACCCCAATTTCTGTTGCTTTTTCTAAAAACCATTCAAACCTGCTTGCATTTTTTAGCAGTGATATTGTAATTGAAATTCTTTTTGTTTGTGATTGATGGCTTTGAGTTTTAATTATTTTAATAATGCAATTTTTTTTGTTTGCAGCAATTATTTCAGCAGTTAATAAATTACCAATACCGTTTGTTAATTGCAGTTGCTCACCCTCTTTCATTCTCAAAACTTGCACACAATGTTTGCTAGTTTCTTCAGATAAAACAAGTTGTGTTTTTGATACATCGATATCTTTTTGATAGAAATAAGGTAGTTGCATAACTCTAATAAAATTTGCTAAAAAGGTGCATCGTTATCAAATCCTTCATCAAAATCTCCACTATTCATTTTACTGCCTTGAACAAAGAATTTACCACCTTCATTACTTGGTGCTATGCCAATAGGAGATGGAGTTGTAGGCTTCCAAGTTCCTCCACCCATTAAACCACTAATATTATCATTGTCGTCCCAAGATTCAAATTTTTGAATATGTAGTAATGCTCTTAATTTCACCATTTCCAAAGCACCATTTCTATGTTTTGCAATTTTAATATGTGTTTCACCTTTGGTGCTTTCGCCACTTTCATTTGCTGTAATTTGGTGATACTCGGGACGATAAATAAACATTACCATATCTGCATCTTGCTCAATCGCACCAGACTCTCTCAAATCACTTAATTGCGGCACTTTACTTTCTTTTCTTGTCTCCAATGCACGACTTAACTGCGACAATGCAATAATTGGAATACCAAGTTCTTTTGCTAATGCTTTCAAGTTACGAGAAATTGTACTAATCTCTTGCTCACGATTTCCTCCTTTATCAGCAGAGCCACTCATCAATTGTAAGTAGTCAATAATAATTAAACCAACATTGTGTTTGTTTACTAATCTTCTTGCTTTAGCTCTAAATTCAAATATGTTTAAAGCTGCTGTATCATCAATATATAAGGGAGCAGTTTCTAACTTTTTAATACCCTTGCTGTGCAATTGTTGATATTCGTAATCTTCTAATTTACCACGAGAAATTTTCTCCATATGAATCTCACTCTCTGCACTAAGAATACGTTGAACCAATTGGCTTGCACTCATCTCTAAACTAAAAAATCCAACACCAGTAGGCTTTGTAGGGTGCAATGCTGCATTACGAGCAAGATTTAACGCAAATGCTGTTTTACCCACAGATGGACGTGCTGCTAAAATAATCAAGTCTGTTGGCTGCCAACCATAAGTAATTCTATCCAAATCACTAAAACCACTTGGTACACCACTAATATCTTCTTT
>JANYEB010000115.1 GCA_025363355.1 Chitinophagaceae bacterium
TTATTCAAATCAACAAGCACAACATCTGCAAAATATCCTTCTCTAATAAATCCTCTTTCCTTAATCAGAAAACAAGTTGCCACAGCGTGACTCATTTTTTCTACTACTTTTTCAATAGAAATCTTTCCTTGCTTTGCATAATACAGCATCAATTGTAACGAGTGTTGCACCAATGGTAATCCTGCGTGTGCTTTAAAATAATCGTCACTAAATTTTTCTTCTATTGTATGTGGGGCATGGTCTGTAGCAATTACATCTAATTTATCATCTAACAAAGCTTTCCATAATGCTTCTTTATTATTGGGAGATTTTATTGCTGGGTTACATTTTATTTTGTTACCTAAAGTTGCATAATCATCACTTGTAAAATGCAAATGATGCACACAAACTTCAGCTGTAATTCTTTTATCTTTTAATGGCAACATATTGCCAAAAAGTTGCAATTCTTTTTCTGTAGAGATATGCAGAATATGCAATCTTGCATCATACTTTTTTGCAAACTGTATAGCTTTTAACGATGATTCAAAACAAGCTTCATCATCACGAATTATAGGATGAGATGCAGCAGTAAATTGATGATTACTTGCTTTTAGTTTTTCGAGGTTTGCTTTAATAATAGCCTCTTCCTCGCAATGGGTTGCAATTAATAATTCAGAACCAGCAAAAATCCTTTCTAATAAAACAGGACTATCAACTAACAAATTCCCTGTAGATGAACCCATAAAAATCTTAACACCACAAACATCATTTTTCTTTTCATTAGTTCTCATTATTTCATCATAATTCTCATTGCTTGTACCCATAAAAAACGAGTAATTAGCCAATGAATTTCTAGAAGCTATATTGTATTTATCCTCTAATAATTCTTGTGTAAACGCTGGTGGGCTTGTGTTTGGCATATCCATAAAACTTGTTACACCACCAGCAACAGCTGCTTTTGCTTCACTATAAATAGTTGCTTTATGCGTTAACCCAGGCTCACGAAAATGCACTTGATCATCAATACACCCTGGCAATAAAAACAATCCATCTGCATTAATTTCTTCTACTTGATATTTAACATCAATGTTATTATCAATCTTTTCAATCCTTTCATTTCGTAACAACATATCAGCTGTAAACACTTTGCCTTCATTCACTATGCTAGCGTTTTTTATTAGGTAAGTTCCCATAGTCGCTTATTTTTGATTTCTTATTTATAATTATTCAAATATGAAAAAAATATTTTTCTTTTTACTTAGTTTCTTTTTTGTTCAACTTTTAAAAGCTCAAGGTGATTTTATTGAACTAGGTTCTCGTCAATATGATATGCTTGATAGATTAGAAATTAAACTTCGCAAAGATTCGGTTTTAAATTTTAGTACAGTAAAACCTTATGACAGAAAAGTAATTACGCAACGATTAGAATACATTGATAGCTTAAGCAAAGCTGGCTCTCTTAAATTATCAAAAGTTGATAAGTATAATTTAGATATGATGTTGAAAGATAATTTTGATTGGAGAAAAGGACTTGGCGACACATCACTAAAATTTAAAAATCTTTGGGGAAAAGAGCATTTAACAAACCCATTTTACTTTGGTGTTAAACGTGGTGACTTTTCATTCTACTCTCATTTAATGTACAATTTTCAATTTGGAAAAGACAATAGTTCCACTGCAAAAATTTATAATAATTCAAGAGAAATTGCTCAATGGCGTGGACAAGTTAGCAAGCGAATTGGCTATTACACTTATGTAACAGACAACCAACTTAGAAACCCTTTATATGTTAGACAATACACCACTAAAAACTATGCTGTGCCTGGCTTTGGTTATTTTAAAGGAGATGTTTCAACTGGCTCAACTGCACCAATAGATGCTTATGAAGTGAAGGGTGGCATTATGTTTAATGCAACAAAAGGAATTGACTTGCAATTTGCATTTGACAAAGTTTTTATTGGAAATGGATATCGCAGTTTAATATTGAGTGACTTTGGCAATAATTTTCTTTTCTTAAAAGTAAATACTCGTTTTTGGAAGTTTAATTACACTAACTTATTTGCTCAAATGATCAACAGAGAGGGTGTTTATGGCGATACCATTTATCCAAAAAAATATATGACCTTCCATTGCTTGGATTTACAAGTTACGAAATGGTTGAATGTTGGATTTTTTGAGAATATTATGTTTGGAAGAAAAAATGGCTACGATATTAACTACCTAAATCCAATGATATTTTCTGTTGCATTAGGGCATCAATTGGGCAGTCCAGATAAAGCAACTATTGGTGTAAACATAAAAGCAAATGCTTTTAAAAACACACAACTTTATAGCCAAATCATCATCAATGAATTTGTTTTGGGCGAGGTATTAAAATATAAAAATGGATGGTGGGCAAATAAACAAGCAATTCAACTTGGTTTAAAATCAATTGATGTGTTGGGTGTAAACAATCTAGATATTCAAGGAGAGATAAATATTGTTCGTCCTTTTGTTTACACATCAAAAGATAATTACAGTTCTTACACACATTATAACCAAGCATTGGCACACCCTTTAGGTGCAAACTTTAAAGAGTTTATTGGTATAGTAAAATATCAACCAATTCCTAAATTACGATTACAAGGCAAATTAATTTATTATACTCAAGGCTTGGATTCTGCTGGTGTAAATATGGGTTCAAATATTTTGTTGCCATACACAACAAGACCTTATGATTATGGTTGGAAAATAGGTTCTGGTGTTAAAGCAAATTGTATGATTGCACAAGCCACGCTTACTTATGAATTGTTGCCCAATATTTTTATAGATGCAGATTATATTATTAGAACTTACAAACAAGATAATGCTGCTGATTTTAAATCAAACATTTTTAATGTTGGATTAAGAATGAATTTGAAGAAGAGAGAATATGATTTTTAGGAAAGAACTGTACCCAATTTCACTTTGAAATGAGGCTTAGGAAACTTCTTTTAGCAAATTTCACTTTGAAATAAGCTTTAAGAAACTTCTTTTACCCAATTTCACTTTGAAATAAGACTTAAGAACTTCGTTATTTTTTAATCATCAGGGTTATAGAAACTCCAAAAGGAAAACGAATTGATTTAAGTATGGACTTCTCCATTAAGAAAATTTTATAAAATAATTTATTCAGAAAACCTGTATTAAATCTTGCAAAATCACTTTCTGCATTTGCTTTAGCTTTTACTTTCCCTTTTTGAAACGGCCACATTAAAATTCTGACAGCAGCAATTGGAAAGAAGAAAAAGAAATTGAAATAAGATTTAAATACAACATTTGAATCTTGCACTTTAAATAAACTTCTAAACTGATTTATTTTGTATCTGCGATGATGATGATTTACAACATCGTGTTCGCTCCAAAGTAGCATAAACGCTGGTACTGTAGCAAAAACAAATCCATCTTTATTGCAAACCCTTAACATTTCACTGGCAGCTTTTGCATCATCTTCAACGTGTTCAATAACATCAAAAGCACAAACTACGTCAAAACTATTATCGTCAAAATCAAGTTCAGTGATTGAACCTTGTAATGCAGGTATATGAAGCACTTCATTTAAAAACTGGCAACAATCTTCATCATATTCAATTGATGTAACATCGCCAAATTTTTCAAGCATTGCAGTGCCACCACCAGTTGCAGTACCTATGTTTAATATTTTTAATCTTTTGTTGGGATTGATATTGCGTTTAATAAGGCTTGCTAAGATTTCTCCTCTTGCCATAAACCACCAATGTTCACGCTCTAATTTGTAATACTCTTTATAATATTGTTTATCCATATTATTCTAATAGCCCCAAAGGAAAGTAAATATTTGATATGCCCAAATTATTTGGTTTTTGTGTTACCAACACTTTAAATTATTAGTGCTGAAAATATAGCCTGGAGTTATAATTGCCTTGTCTATATCTGCCTTATACCAAGGCGATAATTTTTCATCGTTAGGATTGATGACAATATGAATACTTTGGGCTGGCATAAAGCTTTGTGCCAACATATAAATTCTTTCTTTTGTTTGCGTGTTGATGGCTACATCTACCACAATCATTGCGTGTCCTGGGCTTCCGCCTTTTACAAAAACATCCCCAACTTCAATATCATTGATACTTTGTTTTGTGTGAAGCATATCACTTAAATTATAAGTGCCACAATTTGTAAATACTATTTCAAGAAAAGATTCAAATGCTTTGTTGATATCATCAATATCAACTGTTCGTAAATACTCCTGAAAATTGTAAACTTTTAAACTTGATTTGAATTCAATTTTACTGTACTCTTTTCTTGCAAAAAAATATTCTGCTCTCAAACGCATCACAGCATCGGCACATTGCTGTAAATCTTTTTTGGGCAGTGGAATATCTAGCACTGCATAGTGTAAATCTTGATTTGCTTTCTTAGCTCCATCGTAGTAATAAACAGTATTATCTTTTTTAAGATGAAGGTGCTGCAAGTAAAATCCAAAGCTGTTGGTATCAGTCTTTAACCTTTCAAACCCTTTAGTTAAGGGCATTTCGAAAATTTTCGTTGGTTTTGTTACTGGAAAACTTTCTTTAACTGTATTATCCTTTGTAACATTGGTGCAAGACAAAGAGATTACAACAAGCAATAGTGTTGGCAGTTGTTTTAGGATTTTCATTTTTTATGATTAGACTGCTAAAGTCCTTATTTCCATAAAAATGAAATGTTAAAGTTTGTTATTTCACCAACCTCATTCCCAACTTTTCTAAAGTAATTTTTCTTTGTTTGAATAAAGTGCCAACAGTCATTTTAAAAGTCTTTTTACTCATTCCAAAAAAAGCATAAATAGCTTCTGGATCTGATTTGTCGTGATAAGGTAAATAGCCTTCATTCTCTGCAAGTAATCTTAATATTTTATCAGTTTCATCTTCCACACGATTATAACCAGGTTTGCCCAAAGCAACATCTATTTTAAAACGAATTTTTGAATTTTCATCTTCGGGATAAATCTTTTTAATGAAACCAATTACTTTATCTCCAATATCTATTTTTCTAAAAATATCGTTGCTGTGCAACATTCCAAGATGCGTGTTATTAATGATGACAGCAAATCCAATATTTGTTTTTCTGTATATCATCAAATCAACAATATCAAGATCTTTAACAGTCAAATCAACATTACTTAAAAACACATCTAGCTTTTCTGTAGCAACTAATCTGCCAGTTACTTTATCTAAATAAATTTTAACTAAATAATCTCTTTCAGGAACCATTTCTGCAATCTGATTGATTCTTGGAACAAAAATATCCTTCATCAAACCATTATCTAAAAATGCACCATGTGGCGTTACTGTTCTTGCTTTTAGTTTTACAATATCGCCCACAACACCCTTTGGTTCTTGGGTTGTAGCGATTAAACGATTTTCTCCATCGTGATAAATAAATACTCTTAAAATGTCTCCAATTTTGGCATCTTTTGGTACAAAACGTTTGGGCAATAAAATGCCATCGCCTTCGTCGTCAAGGTAGATACCAAAGTCAACAGTTCTATTTACTCTAAGTGAATTGTATTCTCCAACTTTTATCATAAAAAGTTATTTTTAATTGGCTGATTTTAATCAAAGATATGGTAATGCTGAGGTTTGTTTATGAATGTAATTGTTGCTGAATACTATCCTTAAACATTATTGCCAAGCAAAATAATATCCTCAACTTCCAGTACTTGTTTATTGTAACCATTTAATGATACAGCAATCATTGCTTGTCCAATTTCTTTCAAACTACAAATATATTTTGGAGAAATTAGTTTAATCAGAGGCAATAACCAACCCAAGTATTTATAAAAGCCCAACGTGTTTTTTAATCCTTTGGTTGGTGTAATAATTGCTGGTCTAAAATTGTAAATTTTTTTGAAAGAGAGTTTCATTAAATCATTTTCAGTTTTGCCTTTAATCCTTGCCCACATTAGCTTTCCTTTTTCTGAGCTATCAGTTCCTGAACCAGAGATATAGCAAAAAGTCATATCATTATTCAGCTTAGAAACGGTTTGTGCAAAGTGCATTGTTAAGATATAAGTAAGTTTATGATAGGCTTCTCCTTTCATTCCTACTGAAGAAACACCTAAACAGAAATAACAGGCGTTGTAATTGTTAAGTTGCGTTTCTATTGAGGATAAATCAAAGAAGTTTGGGTGAATAATCTCCTTCAATTTTGGGTGTTGCATACCACAGCTTTTTCTACCAACAACTAACACTTGCTCTACATCTTTATGTTGTAAACATTCGTGCAAAACACCTTCTCCCACCATGCCTGTTGCTCCTGTTACAATAACTCTTAACTTATTATTAGTTTGCATATTTCTTGTTTATGCAGCAAAAGTAACTTCCAAAAAATATTGGGATTAATGAAATTTTAAAAGGCAAAGCAATTGCTGATTATGAACCCAAGTTCATTATTAACGTTCTTACAACCATACAAGAGAACCATTATCTTCGCCACAATAAATGAGTAATCCCAATTTAAATAAAGACATAGACAATCTTTCTCCAAAAGACAAAGAGTTTGAAAATAGCATTCGCCCCACAGAAATTGATGATTTCACTGGGCAACCTCAACTAATAGAAAACCTTGTTATTTTTATTAAAGCTGCAAAACTGCGTGGAGAAGCATTGGATCATACGCTGTTTCATGGTCCACCAGGTTTGGGCAAAACAACTTTATCAAGAATTGTTGCTAATGAAATGGGTGTAAATATTAAAGAAACAAGTGGTCCTGTTATAGAAAAACCAGGAGATTTAGCTGGCTTGCTAACAAATCTTGAAGAAAATGATGTGCTTTTTATAGATGAAATCCATCGCCTTAGCACCGTTGTAGAAGAATATCTTTATGCAGCAATGGAAGATTTTAAGATTGATATAATGATTGATTCTGGTCCCAATGCTAGAAGTGTACAAATCAACCTTAATCCATTTACACTAATTGGAGCCACTACACGTAGTGGTTTACTTACAGCACCATTGCTATCTCGTTTTGGCATAAAATCTCGTTTAGAGTATTACAATACAGCCACACTAAAAAAAATTATACAACGTAGTGCTGGTATTTTACACACCAGTATTGGTGATGATGCTGCTGCTGAAATTGCAGGCCGCAGTCGTGGTACGCCACGTATCGCAAATGGACTTTTGCGAAGAGTTCGTGATTTTGCAATGGTTTTAAATGATAGTATTATTGATTTAGGTATTACACAACACGCTTTAAAAGCATTGAATGTTGATGAATATGGACTTGATGAAATGGATAACCGAATTCTGTTAGCCATTATAGACAAGTTTAAAGGTGGACCAGTTGGTTTAACAACCATTGCCACATCAGTTGGTGAAGAATCTGGAACTATTGAAGAAGTTTATGAACCCTTTTTAATTCAAGAAGGCTTTTTGCAAAGAACACCTCGCGGTAGAGAAGCTACATTAAAAGCCTATAATCATTTGGGTAAAAAACCTAACAATAACAATATGTTGGGGCTGTTTAGCGAAAACGAAAGCAGATAATTTGTCAAAACCCGAAATAAATCAATTGCTAAAGTAATCTTAATATTTTTTATACGTTATAGTTTGGAATGGCTTTTGCCTATAAGGGCTTAGTTTTGCCCACTGTTATAAACTGTTATTCTGAAACGTTTTCTAAAAATATTAAAAAGAACTTTGCTGGTGATATTACTACTTATCATCATAATGGCTGTTGCTATACAAACAGATACTGTTCAAAACTGGTTGGTTAATATTGCCACCAATAAAATATCAAAAGAACTAGGTACGCAGGTTTCGATAAAAAGTGTGAGTTTTAGCTTGTTTAATCGAGCAAATGTTAATGGACTATTTGTTGCTGATAAAAACAAGGATACTATTCTTTATGCTGGTAATCTTAATGTAAATATTACAGACTGGTTTTTCTTTAGAAGCAAAGCAGATTTAAAACATATCGGTCTTGAAGATGCAGTTATTAAGCTGAATCGTAAAGATTCTGTTTGGAACTATCAATATATTATTGATCATTTTGTTTCCCCAACACCATCTAGCCCTAAAAAAGATGGTCTAAAATTAGACTTAAAAGAAGTTGACATAAAAAATCTCAGGCTCATTAAAAACGATGAGTGGCGTGGTGAAATTATTACAGCTACTGTAAACCGTTTACAAGTTGAAGCTGACTCTTTAAACTTCATTACCAATAAACTTTATGTAAAAAGTATTAAAGTAAATTCTCCCTATATTAATATTCAAAAATTCAAAGGCAATCGACCCGAGAATTACGTGTTTCCTTTAGTTATTGACAAGCCAGAAGAAAATCCAATGTTGTTAGTGGTAAAAGATTTTGATATAGCAGAAGGAATTTTGGCTATCAATCACGATTATGATAAGCCAACAAACAATTTTGATGGAGCTCATATTTTACTTTCTTCACTAAATGCATCATTCAAAAGCTTCAAAATAAATAGTGATGTATTAACTGCTGACCTCGATTTAAACGCAAAAGAAAGAAGTGGTTTAGAGTTAAAACAATTAAAAGCAAAATTCAAATTTACGCCACGAATAATGGAATTGAAGCAAATGGATTTAAGATTAAATAAAAGCCATTTGACCAATTATTATGCAATGAAATTTAAGAATTTTGATGACGATTTTGCCGAGTATGCAACTAATGTAATTATGGATGCACACTTTACTAATTCATACATCAATAGTGATGATGTTGCATTTTTTTCAACCGATTTAAGCACTTGGAAAAAAGAACTACAAATCAATGGAAATTTTTTAGGCACTGTATCTGATTTTAAGGT
This sequence comes from Chitinophagaceae bacterium, assembly GCA_025363355.1. Lineage (GTDB taxonomy): Bacteria > Bacteroidota > Bacteroidia > Chitinophagales > Chitinophagaceae > CAIVPM01. The sequence continues at coordinate 8,795 of JANYEB010000115.1, forward strand.
AGATAATTTAATTGCAAAAGAAAAAAACAATAGCACAACTATCACAGGAAACCTTGCTATGAAAGGGTTACCAGATATGGATAAAACTATCATCAACTTTAATAATGGCACAATTAAAACTAATCATCAAGATTTAGCAGCTATCATCCCAGGTTTAAAAGGTGTTACAAATCCTGATATTACAGCACTTGGAACTATTCTTTTTTCTGGTAGTTTTAATGGCACAATAAGTGACTTTAAAACCAAAGGAATTATTAGCACAGCATTAGGAAATATTACTACAGATTTTGCTATGAAGCTTCCACAAAAGAAAGATGCTATTTATAGTGGTGATATCAATATTGCAAAATTTAATTTAGGTAAATTTTTAAAAGAAGATAAGCTTGGAATAGTTGATTTTAATGGAAAGTTTGATGGCAGCAGTTTTACTTTAGCTAGACTAAAAACAAAATTGGAAGGTCATTTTAATGCTTTTAATTTTAATGGATACACCTATCAAAACATTACTACCAATGGTACTTTTTTAAATAAATATTTTAATGGAGAGCTTAAAGTTGATGATCCAAATTTTAGCTTAAACGGTCAAGTTGAAGCTAACTTATCAAAAGCTCAACCTAGTTTTAATATTCTTGCAGACATCACAAAGAGCAATTTGCAAAAACTTAATTTTTCTAAAGATGAATTACACTTAACCGGTTTGTTAGACGTTGTTTTTACAGGCACTAATATTGATAATTTCTTAGGCTCTGCAAAGTTTTTAAACGCATCCATTTCAAATCAAAACGGCAAACTAACCTTCGATTCATTAACACTTACTTCTGGCTATTTAGACTCAGTTAAATTTCTTCACTTCGCTGCAAATGATTTTACAGCAAATGTTAAAGGAGAGTTTAAGATTCTTGATTTACCAAATTGTTTTCAATCTTTCTTGCATAACTATTATCCATCATACATTGCTTCACCAAGTGCTTTAGCACAAAATCAAAAATTTGATATTGCACTCAACACAAGATACGTTGAACCATACTTGCAATTATTTGATAAAAACATTCGAGGTTTTAATGATGCATCGTTAACAGGTGCCATAGACACAAAGAATAATTCGTTTGATTTTAACTTACTATTGCCCTACGGAAAATATCAAAATTTTATAATTACTGGAGCAGAAATAATTGGCAAAGGCAATAGAGATTCCTTAGCATTAACTGGTATTGTTAATAATTTTCAGGTTAGCGATAGCTTAAGTTTTCCTAATAGCAACTTGACAATTTCTTCTAGCAATGATATATCAAATATTGCTTTAAAAACTAGAGCCAGTAATACTTTGAATGAAGCTGATTTGAATGCACAAATTGAAACTTCTCCTAATGGAATTAAAATTAATTTTAATCCTTCTTCATTTATTTTGAATGATAAAAAATGGAACTTGGATAAAGAGGGAGAAATTACTTTATTCAAGAATTACACAGTTGCCAAAAATGTAAAATTTGTGCAGGGCTTTCAAGAAATTTCTGTTGAAACTGCACCAATTGCAGATGGCAATACAAATAGTTTAGATGTAAAATTAAAGAACGTTGTTGCAGGTGATATTACTTCATTATTCCTGAAAAATTTAAGAGTAGAGGGTATTACAAATGGAACGATTCATGTTGATGATATTTTTGGTAAACTCAATGCCACAGCAGATTTAAAGGTGGATGAGTTTAGATTAGATAATGATTCTATTGGAGTGGCTTATATTAAATCAAACTACGATGTTAAAACTGGAATCATTGCTGCTAATATCAATTCTCCAAACAGAAATTTTGATTTTTCTGTTAATGGTTTAATCAACTTAAGCGACTCAAGTTTAACGCCAATTAATACAGTTTTAGATTTACGAAATTCTAGAATTGATATTGTTCAAAAACTAATTGGTAGTGATGTTTTTTCAAATATTAATGGATTCGCTTCTGGCAAATTAAAAATCATTGGCAAATCATCTGCATTAGATTTTAGAGGGAAATTGAAACTGCGTAATGCTGGTATGAAAGTGAACTTTACACAGGTGTATTACAAGATTGATTCTGCAGATATTTCGTTTGATGAAGATGGAATAGATTTTGGAGAATTTAACATTAAAGATACTTTGGGAAATGTGGGTTTAGTGAGAGGGAAGCTTTATGAGAAAAATTTTAAAAAACTAACTTTTGATTTTGATTTATCAACAAATAAATTGTTATTAATTGATACAAAAGCCACAAACAATAATCAGTTTTATGGCAATGCAACTGGTAAAGCAACTTTAAGTTTTAAAGGACCTGAAGACAATTGCAAAATGACGATTACTGGCGAAGCTACTGATGCTTCTCATATTATCATTCCAAGTAGTATCAATAGAGAAACAAGCGAAGCAAGTTTTATTGTATTCAAACCAATTGGAGAAGAAATTATTGAAGCAAAAAAACAAAGTAATTTCAACCTTCTTGTTGATCTTGATTTAACTGCTAATAACAAAGTTGATATTGATGTTGTTTTAGATGAATTAACTGGTGATGTGATTCAAGCAAAAGGGAATGGAAGACTGAAAATAAAAGTTGGTACAAATGATAGAATGGATATGCGTGGCAAGTATAACATTGAAGAGGGAAACTACAATTTCAACTTTCAATCTTTTATAAGAAAACCCTTTGTTTTAAAAAGAGGAGACAATAATTTTATTGAGTGGAGTGGAGATCCATCAGATGCTAATATTCATATTGATGCAATGTATGAAGCAAAAAATATTAGCATAAAAGATCTAATTGGTAATACACAGGCTTCATTTAATAGTGGTAGTCGTAGCTTTAGAGACGATGTTTATGTAATAGCAACTTTAACTGGAAAATTAACCAAGCCAGATATCAAATTCAAATTTGATTTCCCTCAAAACAGTCCTATTAAAAATGATGATGTATTTGATAGATTTAGAAAGAAAATTGAAAGTGACGATAATGAAATGTTGAAACAAGTGACTTATTTAATTGTGTTTAATTCATTTGCTCCTTATGGCGAAGCAAGTGTTGCTCAAACAAATTTTACTTCAATTGGTGTTAACAGTATTTCTGCCTTAATTACAAAACAAATTAATAAAACGTTTACCAATCTTTTATACAAAATAACAAAAGACAAAAGCTTACAGTTTGATTTATCATCTGCTGTTTACAGTAGCAATGATTTGTTTTCACAGGGAACTGTAAGTGCTACTTCTACTCAGTTTGACAGGTATAATGTTAAATTTAAAATTGGTAAAAGTTTCTTTAGTGATAAAGTAAGGGTAAATTTTGGTAGCGACTTTGATATCAATCTTCGTTCATCTGCACAGAGTGGTAATTTTCAGTGGTTACCAGATTTGAATGTTGAATGGGTTTTGAATGCAGAAAAGAATTTGTTGCTACTAGTATTTAGCAAAAATAGTTTGGATATTAGTGGTAGCACTTTGGGTAGAAGAAACAGACAAGGAATTGGCATTACATACAAAAAGGACTTCGATAAAAGTCCTTTTGAAAAGAAAAGTAACGATACACAATTTAAAACTCCTGAACCTGCACAAGCACCACCTGCTGAAAAGCAACCTGCAAATACAACAGGTGGTGGCAGATAATTTTTTACTTAGATTTTTACCATCCAACTGTGAGTGTCTGGTATTCTGCTGTATCTAATATCATCAAATTGCTTTCTTAATTCAGTTGCAGTTTTAAAAGTTGAAATATCAAAAGGCATTTTAAAATCGCCATAACCTAATTCTGCAATGGGTGCAATAGTAGCAGCTGTTCCACAACCAAAAACTTCTTGTAAAGTTCCTTTTTTGTAAGCTTCAACAACTTCATCAATACTTAATCTACGTTCTTGCACTTCAATCCCCATTTCACGCATCATTGTGATAATGCTGTTTCTGGTAACACCATTTAAAATTGTTCCTTCACTTAATTCTGGTGTTACTCCAACGCCATCAATCACAAACATTACATTCATCATTCCCACTTCTTGTAGCCATTTATGTTCAACAGCATCTGTCCATAAAACTTGGTCATAACCTTTTTCTTTTGCTTCTTTTGCAGCAATCATACTATTTGCATAGTTGCCAGCATTTTTGCTAAAACCAACGCCACCTTTTACACTTCTAGAATATTTTTCTTCAACATAAATCTTCATTGGTGTGGTATAATAAGGACCAGATGGACTTAGCATAATCATAAACTTGTAAGTATCTGATGGGCGAACGCCAAGCAATGTGTCTGTTGCAAACATCAGTGGGCGAATGTATAAAGAGTGATTTTCTCTGAAAGGAATCCAATTTTTATCAATTTCAACCAGTTGTTTCAATCCATCCATAAAAATTTCTTCTGGAATAGTTGGCATACAAAGCCTTTCAGCAGAAATATTAAAACGCACAAAATTATCATAAGGTCTAAAAACATAAGCTACTCCATCAGCATCTTTATATGCTTTAATTCCTTCAAAAATACTTTGTCCATAATGCAAAGCAGCCAAAGAAGGTTGAATAATTAAGGGCTGATAAGGCTTTATTTCTACATTTCTCCACTCACCATTTTCATAATCTGCTTCTAGCATATGATCGCTGAAATACTTGCCAAAAGGAATATTTTCTAAATTCAAATCGTTGAGTTTACTATTCTCAACTTTGGTAATGTTTATATCCATAACTGTATCCATAGTGTTATATATTTGATGCAAAATAAAAGGAAAAACTAACAACTGTTAATATAAATATTTTTATGGTATTTGAAGAAGTAATACTACCCGATTTTGTAATTGCTGATTTGTATAGGAATACATTGATAGAATCTTTGAATGAAACTGCTGTGAATATTGCAGCCAGTAAAGAAATTCAGACTGAAAAAATTAGATTTCTAGGCGATAATAAAAAAAATATTACAATAGTAGTCAATGATGAAAAAGCTGTTTTTATTGAAGAAGATAAACTACAACTGTTAACAAATTTACTAGCAGCTTGTAAACTTAATAATGCTGATGTTGCAATTGTAAATATTAGCAATACGAATTATAAATACAAACAAATAAAAACAGAGCTGCAACCCACAAATCTTTTACTGTTTGGTGTTAATACAAAAACATTTGAACTTCCATTGGTATTTGAGGAATATAAATTGAAAAGCTTCGACAATTGTCAAATACTTATTGCTACAGACTTAAATTTTTTAATTGGAACAACAAATGAAGTTAAAATGCAAAAAAGCAAACTATGGTTATGTTTAAAACAAATGTTTGCCGTTTAAATGACAAAGCCTAAAACTAAACTAAAACGATGAACACTTTAATTTTTGCAACCAATAACAAACATAAAATCGATGAAATAAGAACTGTAATTGGTTCTACATTCAATATCATCACACTGACAGAAGCTGGTATTAATATCGATATTCCTGAACCTCACGATACCATTGAAGAAAATGCTGATGAAAAATCAACTTTCATTTACAACTTAACAAAAAAAGATTGTTTTGGAGAAGATACTGGGCTTGAAGTTGAAGTATTAAATGGTGAACCTGGTGTAAAAAGTGCTAGATATGCTGGGGAAGGAAGAAGTTCTTTAGATAATATTCATAAACTATTGCAAAAATTAGATGGTTTATCCAACAGAAATGCACAATTCAAAACTATTATTTCTGTAATCATTAATGGCAAACAAACCCAGTTTGAGGGCATTTGTAAAGGTAAAATTATTGAAGAACTAAGAGGAACTGATGGCTTTGGTTATGACCCAATTTTTATACCCGATGGCGGCAACAAAACATTTGCAGAAATGACAATGCAGGAAAAAAACGTGTTTAGTCACAGAAGAAAGGCTACAGATAAATTAATCGAATTTTTATTGACATAGATAATTCCCTATTTTCACACACAAAATTTTTATATGAATCACTTTTTAAATAATGGAGCAGGTAAATTAGTTATAGGCGTTTTATTTTTCTCCTTAACAATCACATCTTGCAAAAAAACTTCAGATGCTGGTGTAGAAATCACTACAAATGCTGCAATAAAATTAGATACAATAAACCTTGCCTATGGTTCAGATCCATTACAAAAAATTGATTTGTATTTACCTGCAACAAGAACCGATGCAAATACTAAAGTTATTGTATTAATTCATGGTGGGGCTTGGAGTGCAGGAGATAAAAGCGATTTCACTTCTCTAATTCCAACTTTGCAAAGTGGATTAGCAGATTATGCTGTTATCAATATTAATTACAGGTTAGCAGCACCACCATCAACAAATTTGTGGCCAACACAACAAACAGATGTAAATGCAGCTTTTGATTACATTGTTTCTAAAGCAAGTTATTTTCATTACAATGCAAATAAAATGGCAGTTATGGGTGCAAGTGCTGGTGCTCATTTGGCTTTATTAAAAGCCTATCATTACAACGCTGACAATAGAGTTAAAGCCGTTATTGATTTTTTTGGACCAACTGATATGGCAGATTTATACAATTTTCAAACTGGCATTCAAAAACAATTATTTGAGTTATTTATGAGTGGAACCCCAACTACAAATGCTACTGCATATTTCAATGCAAGCCCATTAAGTTTTGTAGCTACTGGCGTTCCACCAACAATTATTTTCCATGGCACTGCAGATGCAGTTGTTCCATACGCTCAAAGTGTTCGTTTAAATACTGCACTAGAAAATGCAGCAGTAGGGCATCAATACAACGAATATGCTGGCGAACCTCATGGGCAATTTAATGCAACCAACACTGCCGATGCTTATGCTAAAGCTATAGGATTTACATTGTTTAATGTTCAGTAAATAAAAATTAAATAATATTTACTTCTCTTTCTAAATCCACACCAAATTTTTGTTGAACAGATGCTACTATTTCTGAACTTAAATCGTAGATTTCTTTTCCAGAGGCGTTAGCGTAATTCACTAAAACCAGTGCTTGTTTGCTATGGCATCCTGCATCTTGTTTTCTATATCCTTTCCAACCACATTGTTCAATTAACCAGCCAGCAGCAAGTTTGTATTTATTATTGGGTGCAGGATAAATAGGAATTGTTGAATATTGAGAAATTAGCTTAGCATATAATTCACCATCAATAACAGGATTTTTAAAAAAGCTTCCTGCATTGCCTATCTCTTTTGGGTTGGGTAACTTAGAACTTCTGATATTAATAACAGCATTTGAAATGTTTTTAATTGATAATTCTGTGCAACCCATCTTTTCTAATTCTTGTTCAATAGCACCATATTTTGTATTAAAAGCTGGTTGTTTTGTTAGCTTAAAAGTTACACTTACAATAATATATTTACCTTTAAGTTCTCTTTTAAATACACTTTCTCTATACCCAAAAGCACAGTCATTTAAAGAGAATTTTTCTATAGTTTTTGTTGCAATATTGAATGCTTCTAGTTCAAAAAATACATCTTTCAATTCTACTCCATAAGCTCCAATGTTTTGCAATGGTGCAGCACCAACACTTCCAGGAATTAGGCTTAAATTTTCAACGCCACCATAACTATTTTCTATACAATGCAACACAAAGTTGTGCCAAACAACACCCGCAGCAGCTTTCACAAAATAGTAATCATCATCTTCATTCACCAAATCAATTCCATCTAGTTCATTCTTTAAAATAATACCATCATAATCCTTCGTAAAAAGAAGGTTGCTACCCCCACCAATAGTTAACCAATTTATATTTTCTTTTGCAGCGAATTCCAATAATTCATTTAATGCTGAAACATTTGAAAAGGTTGAAAAAAAACGAGCATACACACTTATTCCAAACGTATTAAAAGGCTTTAGAGAAATATTTTGAGATAAATTCATTGTAGTAAGTAAATATTTAAAGCAATTATGCTCCACAAAATAAACGAATATGAATGATAGACTTCCACTAAGCATCGGATAGTTTATTTATTTTTCCATTTATGAAATCTTATATGCACATTTGTGAGCCATAATAACATTGCTTGAAACACATTATAAACTAATGCTTTTAATATGAGCCGCATTTGCCTTTTTCCTGGAACTTTTGATCCTGTAACTTTAGGACACATTGATATTATTGATAGAGCTTTACCATTGTTTGATAAAATAGTTGTTGGTATTGGTATTAATGCAGGTAAAACACCAATGTTTTCTGCAGAGCAAAGAATGGAATGGGTGAACACGATTTATAAAAATGATAAACGTGTTAGTTGCGAGACTTATGAAGGTTTGACAATTAAATATTGCCAACAAATTGGTGCTAGATTTATTTTAAGAGGCATTAGATATGTAAGCGATTTTGAATACGAAAAAGCCATTGCAGATGCCAATAGAACTTTAGATAAAAACATTGAAACTGTTTTCTTAACTGGTGAGCCAAAATTCACTTCTGTAGCATCAACCATTGTTAGAGATATCATTAAAAATGGCGGCAATGCAGCACCATTTATTCACGCAGTTGTTTGGGATTCTTTACAGTAAGCCAAGATACAGTTTTTGCTAAAAAGATGTATCCTTACATTTGCCAAATGAAGATTCATTACGATCTAAACAACCTTCCACAATTCAATAAAGCTGTTATAACAATTGGCACTTTTGATGGTGTTCATAATGGGCATAAAAAAATATTAGAACTATTAAAGCAAGAAGCTAAAGATATTAATGGAGAAACTGTTGTTATAACTTTCCATCCTCACCCTAGAAATATTGTTGGTGATACTAGTGGTGTAAAACTGCTTACAACACTTGAAGAAAAAATAGCCTTGTTGGAAACTGAAGATATTAACCACCTTGTTGTTATTCCTTTTGATGATAATTTTTCAAACCTTTTGGCAGATGAATATGTAACCAATTTCTTACATAAAAAATTCAATCCACATACATTTATTATTGGCTATGACCATCAATTTGGAAAAGGAAGAAAAGGCAATTATGAATTATTAGAAGAATATGGAGCAAGATTAGGATTTGAGGTTAAAGAAATTCCAAAGCAAGTATTACAACAATCAGCAATTAGTTCAACCAGAGTTAGAAAAGCATTATTACATCAAGACATTACAACTGCCGAATTACTATTGGGCTATTCTTATTTTTTTGAAGGAATGATTATTCATGGAGACCAAATTGGACGAACCATTGGCTACCCCACTGCTAATATTCAAATAAATGATGATGAAAAATTAGTGCCAGGGGATGGTGTTTATGCAGTGCTTGTAACCATTAACAATGCAAAATATCAAGATAAAAATTTTGGTGGTATGATGTACATTGGAAGCAGACCAGTTGTAAATGGGAAACGCCGTGTTATTGAAGTAAATATTTTTGATTTTGATGATGACATTTATGATGAAACAATGCGAGTTTTTGTAAAACAATACATTCGTGGCGATATGAATTTGAATGGCTTGGAAGCACTAAAGCAACAACTTGCAGTTGATAAAGAGAATTGTATACAATCGCTAAAATAGGTTGCGTCATAAAACAAAAGCCCATAACTTCAAGTTATGGGCTTTTGTTTTATTGGCAGTTTGTCTGCTATTTAAAATCTAGTGTAACTAAAGTTCTTAATCCAAGAAAAGAAGTATAATTAGTTTCACTTGCAGTTGATTCAAATAATTCGTATCGCAATCCAATGTCTATTTTTTTTGCAACTAAAAATCCAAATCCGCCAGAGAAAACATAACCACCAACGTTACCAGGATAATCGTTGGTTACTTTTAAAACTGTTGCTTTGGTGTATCCAGCTTCTACTTCTGTATTAAATTTCGAAGTAAAGAAATGTTTATACCCAACCTTTATTGGAATAATAGTTAATGATGGTGTAGCAATATTTGCATAACCAGCAGGGGCTCCTGGAAAAATTTCTGAAGCATCGCCATCTCTTCCAGGAAAAGACAATACACCCACTGTAGCTGTAAAATAATCTTTTTTACCTGTAGGAAATAATACTTTTCCACTACCTCCAAATCCAAGTTTGTATGCTTTATATGCTTGTGCAGTAGCCATAACAGCAGATTCAGCTCCAATAGAGAATTGTGTAGTTCTTTTTTGTGCAATTAAATTAAGTGATAAAAAGCAGGTAATAATAAGCAGCGTCTGTTTCAAGTTGATTTATTTTTATGTTGATGTAAAAATAGGAGAATAGTTTAAATAAAAAAACCTCGCTACTGCGAGGTTTTTTTATTTAAACTAAGTATTTAACTTCTTTAATTAATTAGAATGTCCATTGAACACCAATGTTCATTGTTTTACCAAAAGTTAAGTTAAGGTCAGTTTCAGTGTTTGCACCACTTGCATCTACTTTAGAAGTTGCATAGTTTAAACCACCGAAAGAGAAGTTCATAGCCATTTTTTTGCTAACGCTTACTGATACAGCAGGAGTTATACCTAAGTTCAACGTGTTAGTTTTAGTTTCTACAGTTACACCAGATTTTGCAGAACCAAACATTGCATCAAATTGACCAAATACAGAAAATGTGCTTGATAAAGTTTTTGTGTAACGAACGAATGGTCCAACAGCAAAATTTGAACTTTTTGCATATTCTGTACCCGCATCAGTTTTAGATTTGCTACTCATTAAATCAAAAGCTAAACCAGCTGTCCAGTTTTTGTCAAACTGATAACCAATACCAGGCATAAGTTGAGAAACACTTGTTTTGTTTTTTGCAGCATCTTTCGATGAAGACAAACTTGCATTACCATAAACTAAAATGCTTCCTTTTTGTGCGAACGATGTTCCTGCAATCAAAGTTACAATTGCAATTGTGAAAATTTTTTTCATAATTTTTATTTTTTGTGGTTAAGAAAGTGCAAATAAAACGTCACAATTTTAAATAACCTACAAAAAAATGTTAAATTTTGACTGATGAAATAAATCAGTTTTTTTTTCGTTTTTGCAATTTTTTTTTACTTTATTAGATCATTACAATCAACATAGCAACTATAAAAGAAGCATTTTAAACGAGACATTTGTTTTAAAAAAAACGGGCTGTCTTAAATTTAAGAAAGCCCGTTTTAATCTAAAATATTCATTTATTTATCTAGCAATGTTCACAGCTCTTTTCTCTCTGATAACTGTTACTTTAATTTGACCAGGATAAGTCATTTCAGTTTGTATCTTTTGAGCAATTTCAAAACTTAGTTTATCACTATCTAAATCACCCACTTTTTCTGCTTCAACAATTACACGTAACTCTCTACCAGCTTGAATGGCATAAGCTTTTTCAACACCTTGGTAGTCCATTGCCAATTTTTCTAGGTCCTTAATACGTTGAATATACTGCTGCATCATTTCTCTTCTTGCACCTGGTCTTGCACCACTAATAGCATCACAAGCTTGAATGATTGGAGAAATTACAAACTGCATTTCCATTTCATCGTGGTGAGCACCAATGGCGTTTACCACAGCTGGGTTTTCGCCATATTTTTCAGCAAGTTTTGCACCCAATAATGCGTGGCTTAATTCAGTTTCTTCATCTGGCACTTTACCAATATCGTGTAGTAAACCAGCACGTTTAGCAAGTTTAGGATTTAGCCCTAATTCGCTTGCCATAATTGCACAAAGGTTAGCAGTTTCTCTACTGTGCATTAACAAGTTTTGTCCATAAGAAGAACGGAATCTCATTTTACCAACAATTCTAATTAATTCTTTATGCAAACCATGAATGCCTAGTTCTATAACAGTTCTTTCGCCAATTTCCATTACCTGATCTTCTAATTGACGGCGTGTTTTTTCAACAACTTCTTCAATACGTGCAGGATGAATTCTTCCATCTGCAACCAATCTTTGTAAACTTAAACGAGCAATTTCTCTACGCAATGGATCAAACGATGAAAGCAAAATAGCTTCTGGGGTATCATCAACAATTAAATCAACACCTGTTGCAGCTTCAATAGCTCTAATGTTTCTACCTTCTCTACCAATAATTTGACCTTTAATTTCATCTGTTTCCAATTGAAAAACAGTTACTGTGTTTTCAATTGTTTGTTCAGCAGCAGTACGTTGAATACTTTGAATAATGATTTTTCTAGCTTCTTTATTAGCTTTTTCTTTAGCAGTTTCAATAATTTCTTGTTGCAATACCAAAGCTCTAGAATGAGCTTCTGCTTTTAAACTATCAATTAATTGATTTCTTGCTTCATCAGCTGTTAAATTGGCAACTTTTTCAAGTCGTTTAATATGTTCTTCCTGATGTTTTTCTAATTCTGTTCTTTTTTGATTAACTACTTCAATTTGGCGATTTAGATTTTCTTTAATTGCTTCGTTTTCTTTTACTTGTTTATCAAGTGTTGCATCTTTTTGATTTAACGTAGCTTCTTTTTGGCTAAAAGAACTTTCTTTTTGTTTAATTTTATTTTCAGCCTCAGCTAATTTTCTATTGCGTTCAATAGATTCTTTTTCAAAATCGGCTTTTAGTTGAACAAATTTTTCTTTTCCTTCAAGCTCTTTTTCTTTTTTAATATTTTCGGCTCTCAGTTGAGCCTCTTTTACAATGTTTTGAGCTTGATTTTTTGCTTCTAAAATTTGCTTTTCAAATTCTAAAATTTTCTTTTGTGCATCTTCAACTTCTTTTTGGGTGTTTTTGGCAAATACAAATTTACCTGCTAAAATGCCCGCTCCCAGTGCTGCAATTCCTATAATTATTGCTATTGAATCCATTTTTTGAGTGATAATTTAATTGTTTCTGAATATTATTTATTGTTGTATTTCTCATTGATTTGAAATGAGGTGGCAGCGAAGATAATTAAATGCTGTTATGAAAAGTCGTAGATTGAATATAAAAAAATATCCTCCGAGGAATCGGAGGATATAACCCTTAAAACAACCAACATAAAACATTGTTGATTGCTACGAAAATAAAGGGTTTTTGAATACTCAAAAAAATATTTTTATAATTGGGAAAGCTTTGTTAAAAATTTACGCAATCGTTTGTTTTATTATTGATAAAATGATGTGATTTGCAAGTGTTCTTACCAAGAAAAAATTGGCATTAGGTTTTATCTTTTTTTGCTGCGATGGTATGGTAATCTGAAAGTTTGTGCAAAAATTCAGCTTCTTTAGATTGTATTACGCCTATCTTCATTAAACAAAAAAGTTGGGTTTCGTTTTGTAGTATTTCACAATTAAGTTGTTTCACTATACCCATTACAATATTGGTTTGTGTATAATCGAACTGCAATTCGTAAACCGATAAAATAGGTTTTTGAACCAGTGGCGTTGTTTGCAATGCTAAAGATGCTGTTAATTTATAAGCATTAATTAAACCTGGAACACCCAATAAAGTGCCACCAAAATATCTAACAACAATTACTAAAACATTGGTAACTTCTTTTCCATCAATAGCTCCTAAAATGGGTCTTCCTGCCGAGCCTGATGGCTCTCCATCGTCACTTACTCTAAAAATATTATTATCTAATCCCAAACGATATGCAAAACAATGGTGAGATGCTTTGGGATGTAAGGATTTGGTTTTTTGCAATGCTGCTTTAAAATCATCAGCAGATTTTATAGGGTATGCATAAGCAACGAACTTACTGCCTTTGTCTTTAAACTCAGCAACACTTGGCTTTTCTATTGTTAAAAAAAAATCGGCAGCTTTGGTACTCATTTAAACGTTGAAAGATGAATTAATGAGCCAAAATTAACACAAACGATGCTACTTTGCATTTATGAATTTTCAGGAAGCCACTAAACTTATCACCAACTCGCTTCAAAAAATATATACTTCAAGAGAGTCGCAAAATATTGCTGCCATTTTGATGGAAGATATTACAAAACTTTCTGCAACACAAAGACTGATTGCATCAACCACAGATTTAACTTCTACTCAAATTATAGCTATTGAACAAAATATTGCCCAACTGTTGCTGCACAAGCCCATTCAGCAAATTGTTGGACACACTTGGTTTGCTGGCAATAAATTTTTTGTTGATGAAAATGTGTTGATACCAAGACCAGAGACTGATGAACTTGTTGAACATATTATAAAGCTGCAGCAAAATAGAACTATTTCTATTATTGATATTGGCACAGGCAGTGGCTGCATTGCAGTTTCTTTAAAAAACAAACTACCCAATGCTACAGTTATTGCTATAGATATAAGCAATAAAGCACTAGCTATTGCTGAAAAAAATGCAAGTGAAATTGGTGTTACTGTAAACTTTTTGCAGCTTGATTTTTTGCAAGAAAGCAACTGGAAACAATTGCCACCGTTTGATGTTATCGTTAGCAATCCACCCTATATAAAAGAATTAGAACAAGCACAAATGCATAACAATGTTTTACTGCACGAACCACATTTGGCGTTGTTTGTACCCAACGATAATGCTTTAATTTTTTACAAAAAAATTGCCTTGTTTGCCAAAACGCATCTTAAACCCAATGGCAGTATTTGGTTAGAAATCAATGAGGCTTTAGGAAAAGAAACTGCTGCTGTTTTTATTGATAATGGTTTTGATGCTGAGATTATTTTAGATATGCAGGGAAAAGAGAGGATGATAAAAGTAGAACGCAAAGTGTGCTAAGTGAAAGCCAAAGTGTGCTAAGTACAACGCAAAGTGTGCTAAGTGGAAGCCAAAGTGTACTAAGTGAAACACAAAGTGTACTAAGTGGAACGCAAAGTGTACTAAACGAAACGCAAAGTGTACTAAGTGGAAGCCAAAGTGTACTAAGTAGAACGCAAAGCCTCCTAACAAGTGCTGTTAGTGTACTAACAGCAAGAAAAAGCCTCCTAACAGATGCTGTAAGTGTACTAACAGCGAGAAAAAGTCTCCTAACAAGTGCTGTAAGTGTACTAACAGCAAGAAAAAGTAGACTAAATATTAGCCAAATGTTACTAATATGTTCTCTAGGAGTTCTAATATAAACCTCTTGGTTAATTCAACTAAATATTTATGTTGTTTCTACCAATGTTTTGCAACAAATAAAGCTTTCAATAACACTAAATAATGCTGCGAGTGTGTAATATGGGTAGCAATTATTAAAAAAATTACCACTAAGTAAAATAGAGTCAAGTTATAAAATTGTTTTTGAATATTGATGTGGTATTTTTTACAGATGTATAAACTGCTTATGGGCTTTTCACTTTGTTCAAAATAGTGCAGTTTATATTATAAAAGCCACTCTATTTGTAACTGAAATTTAAAGATTGAGTTTTAAAAATGGTTGTATTAGTTGGTAATAAGTGCAACCAAAATTAGAAATTATTGAATTTATTGATGAAAAATTAATTATCCAATTATTAATAGCTAAAAAAATAATTAATATCTAAATAACTCAAAAATACCTTTCACAACATAAATCTAACTAATTTTATTCATATATTTGGATCCCAATACTTTTGAAGTACATCTTGCCCTAAAAATAATCTCAAACAAAAAATGCTGTCTAATAGACCAGTAAGGTTGTATGTAATTGTTTACACCAAGCTTGCCAACAAATTGGTATTTTAACACTAAAATGTATATATGAATTTTATTTCAACAAAAACAATGAAAATGAAAAAAGGTTTACTTACCCTGCTTGCAGGTATTTTTATTATTTTATCTGCACAAGCTCAAAGTAATCACACTGTAACATTTTCAGGAAATACATCTGACTTTAATGTTGCCGAAAAGTTTAGTGCTGCTGCAAATAGTACAGACTATTACATAACTTTTGATGCTACTTATATGTATTTTGCTGCATTTAGAACAACTGGAACTATGGGCTCTGCCGATAATTTTAGTATTTATCTAGATACTGACCCTAGAAATACACTTAATAGTGGTAATGGTTCTACAGCTGGTAGGGCTTACAATGGTTTTACGCCAACACTTCCTTTTAATGCAGATTACACCTCTATAACAGAACAAAGTTATACCGACCCACTAAATTTATACAATGGTAGTTGGGCTTCTACAGGTGTTACTCCTACAGTCTTTACAAGTACAACTTGCCGTGAGGTAAGAATTCCTTTAAGCAGTATTGGTAATCCGGCATCGGTATATGCAACTGTGTGGATGGGATACGCTGGTGGTATATATTCCAATGCACCAGGTACAACAAATGAGGGTACTGCTGCCACAAGAACTATGACAGGTTTTTTTGGTAGTTTCCCTGTTTACAAATCTGGTATTACACCTATTTCATTCAGAACCCAAAATACTAGTGCAGCTAATGGTGGGGGAACTGCAATAAGTAATTTGACACTTGGCTCCTCTACAAGTGTACCTGCTGGCGATTATGGAGATATTACAATTCCTTCTTTTACAGGAACAATGACTGGCAGTTCATCTTTTACTGGGACACTAACTTTATCAGGTAGTACTTCAAGCGGTATCTTAGCAATGGGTACAAGTAATACTTTAACTGTGGGTGGTAGGGGAATAGGTGGAACTGCGGGTGTTATTACTTTTAATCATTCTAGTACAAATGCAGGTGCTGTTACTGGTACAACATCTACAATTGCATTTTTAGGTGCTGGGCAATTAACATCTTCTGGCACCGCTGCTAGAGGCTTTCCAAGTGGGGTAACCATTACAACAGGGGGGGCTTTAGATAATGCTGCAACTACAGGTGTAACAACTATTAATGGTACTTTGCAAATAAATACAGGAGGAAGTGTTGCTACAACTGCTCCTACTTATGCATCAACTTCAACTTTAATTTATAATACCGGTACAACTTATACTGCAAGTACTGAATGGGGTGCAGGAATTGCTACTGGTGCGGGATACCCAGGTAAAGTTACTGTAACAAATAGCACATCTTTAAATTTTGGTTCTTCTGCAAGTTATCGTCAAGCAGCTGGTTTAATAACTATTAACTCAGGTTCTTCTTTAACCTTATCATCTGCTTCGGGCGGCGACTTGTATTTACAAACAGGAGGGTTTACCAACAATAATGCAGGTTCTGGTGTTGGTATAAATACTAATGGTAGAGCAGTGCAAATAATTGGTACCTGTACTTATACAAAAACTGGTACAGACAATTTAGATTTTTTAATATTAACATCCAATAAGGTTTTAACAATGGCTAGTGGTACCAACCTAAATCTTACTAACACAAGTGCTTCTGGTTGTTTACAGTTTGGTTCATCAGCTACAAGTTCTGTTGCTATGGCAGGTACAAATACATTAACCATTGGAGCAGGTTGTACTGTTATTGCCAGCAGTACCTCAACTATTACAGGGGCATCAGCAACTACCAGCATACTAAGTTTTGCAGGTGCTGCAACTTGGGGTGCAGCTGCTGTGGTAACGGTTGGTACAACAGTTGGTACGCAATTAAATGGTGCCTTATCTATTACTACTGCAGGTAAACTTGTTTGTGGTGATTTACAAATAAATCAAGGTGGTAGTATCACTACTAACGTAATGACATACACTGCTTCAGGAAATTTAAGATACAATCATACAAGTGGAGCTTATGGCGTATTTAATGAATGGCCATCATCTTCAGGACCTACGAATGTTTTTGTAAACTCTAATGGTGGCACAGGTATTACGTTTGCTACTAATAATATTACGGCTCGTACCCTTACAGGTACATTAACTATAGGTGCCAATCAAAATGTAAGTCTTACTGGTACAGGTACACCAAACTTAACAGTGCTTAATACTACAGCTAGTGCTGGTGCTACTGTTAGTGGTTCTGGTACTTACACACACACTGCTAGTGGTATATTTACAACTGCCAATACTGGCGGTATTAATGGTACGCTAACAACAAGTGGTGCAGTTACTTTACCTACTACTACAAGTTTTGTATTTAATAATGCAACTGCATCGCAGGTTACGGGTACATTTTTACCAGCTACTATTGCAGCTTTAACAATTAATAACCCTACTGCTGCAACAGGTACTACTATATCAAACAATACTTTAACAATAACTGGTACTACAACGTTAACAGCTGGTGCATTGGTTTTACCAACAGCTGGAGGTAATTTGGTAACAATGACTGGTGCTTTGTCGGCAGTTACAGGTACTATAACAGGTTCTGCAACTAGTAATTTAACAAATACTGGCGGTGCTAGTACATCTGTTGGGTTTACAAGTGGTGGTGCTTCATTATTTAACTGGTCAGTTCCTACAAGTTCATTTGGTTCTAGTAGTACTGTAGGTTTATCATCTGTGGTTACAATTAGTGGTACTTTTTCGTTGGCAGCTTCTAGTGTGCCAGATATTTATACAACTTCTACTGGAGGGCTTATTATTGCTAATGGAGCATTTTACACAGATAATGCAACTTCTGGTAACAGAGTTTTAGGAGCAGGAAGTTTTACTGTTCAATCAGGAGGTAGTTTTAGTACAGGTAGCTCAACAGGTTTAAATGCCTCAGCTGCAAGTGGTTCAATACAAGTTACAGGCACAAGAACATTTAGTGGCGGTGGTAACTACACCTTTAATAACCCAACTTCTACAACAATTGGTGATGCGTTAGATGCAGCGGGTGGTACTGGTAAAACTGGCGTTATAACTGGTAACGTTGTTGTTACTGGAAATTCAACTGGTTTAACATTAAATGCAGGTATAACCATAACTATTAATACCCCAGGTTCTTTTGTTTTAGGTGTTAATGGTTCTACATCTTCCACATTAATAGCATCAGCTACTTCTGTGATAAATGGTAGTGGTAATGTTACATTTTATGGTAATGGGGCAACAAGTGGTTCTTCTTTAACTACTGCTCACGCTAATGGTGTTAATGGCACATTTGCAGGAACTGGTAGTTTCAGTTTAACTAATGGTGCAAATAATAACACCAACTTTACTTTTAATGGTGGTGTTGTACAAACAACAGGTACTTTGTTACCTGCAACAATAAGTGCTTTAGCAATTAGTAATACGACTGCTAGTGTTAATCCAACAGCAGATGTTACTTTATCGTCATCGGTAACAGTAAATGGGGCATTCACAAATAGTGGTAGGTTAGGTATTGGTTCAAATACACTTACACTTAGTGGTGCTGCTACATTTACTACTGCTAAATTAGCTACAACATCAAGTTCGAACCTTATAATTAATGGAAGTGGTACTATTAGTGGAGCTTCTCCATTAGCAACTGGTGGTCTATCCATAAATAATTTTACTATGAACAGAAGTGGGCAAACTTTTACAGTTAACACCGCATTTACTGTTTCAGGTACATTTAGCTTAACAGCTGGAGCAGTTACGCAAAGTGCCAGCCTTATTTTAAATGGTGCTATCAGCTTTGGAAGTGGTACTTTGGCAGGTGGTAGTTCGCCATTTAATATTGGAGGTTCAGGTGCTATTTCAGGCAGTGTAACAGCTACTAGTACACCTATTGCTTGGTCAAGTATTACTATGAATAGAAGTGGTGCAACTTTAACTTTAGGTAGTAATGTTACAGTTTCTAGTGCAACAGGTGTAATACTTACTGCGGGTAATATTTCTTTGGGTACATTTAACTTAACTTCAACAAATTCTGCTGGTCAGCTAGGTTCAGGTAGCACTAGTTCTATGATAGTAGCTACAGGTACTGGTCAGGCATTTAATACCATACCAACAACTGGTTTTATTGCACAAACTTTCCCTATTGGAGATGGTACTAATTATACACCTGTTATTTTAACATTCAGTGCTAATGCAACTGGCGGTACAGTGGGTGCAAAAACAACAGCATCTGCACATCCAAGTATTAATACTGGTACTACTGCTGCTGTGTATATATCAAGATACTGGACATTTACTAACACACTGGGTGCTACATATAGTTACAGTGGCACATCTAGATATATTTCCCCAGCCGATGTGGTTACAGGTACAGAAGCCAATTTAAAATTAAGTAGCTGGAATGGTAGTGCTTGGACAGAATATGCTGGTTCTTCAGTATCAAGTCCTGTAATTAGCTCAGGCAGTTTAACACAAGCTACAGCACCACTAACCTCAACTAATGATTATACAGGTAGGGCAAATCCTGCAGCAGTTAACTATACTTGGGTAGGTGGCACTTCAAATGATTGGAATACGGCAGGTAACTGGTCGCCAAGTGGCGTACCAGGTTCTATAGATAATGTTACTATCAATGTGACGGGTAGTTTTACCAATTGTTCTATCAATAGTAGTTCTTACAGTGTAGCAAGCTTAACAGTAAATGCTACTGGTGCATTTAATATGGCTGCAAGTACAAGTTTAACAATATCTGGTACGCTAACTTATGATGGTACAAGTGGGGCTACTGCTTCATTCAATGCTAGTAGCACAGTTAATTTAACATCTAGTAGTTCTACTGGAGTGCCAGCATTAAACTATGGTAATTTAAACCTAACAGGTGGTGCAAGGGTTTTAGCAAGTACTGGTACTATTGGTATTGCAGGAACATTTACACCAGGTGCAGGAGGCTTTACAGTTACCGGAAGTACAGTAAACTTTAATGGTTCTGGCTCTCAAATCATTCCAGCATTTACTTATAACAATTTAACATCATCATCTACCGGTACAAGAACATTAGTAAGTGGGGGTACAATAACAGTTGGTGGTACTTTCACACCAGGTTCAAATACATATACAAACACATCAAATACATTTGTATTCAATGCAACATCTGGTACAGTAAATATTACTTTACCAACAGTTGCATCTGGCAATAGCTTTAATATATTAACTATCAATGGTACTGGAGGCACATTTGCTTTACCATATTCTGCCAGTACACAAAACCTTGCCACTACATTAAATGTAACAGCGGGTACATTTATTGTAAACCCTAGTTCAAGTAGTTTGGCAAATACTATAGCAGTAGGAACAATTAATATTAACGGAGGAACACTAGATGATCAATCTACAGTATCTGGATTATCTACTACATTACAAGTAAGCACTGCTTGGAATCATACATCGGGTGTGGTTACAAATACTTCTGTAAATGGAACTGATAGAATATTATTCACAGGTGGCGGTGCTACAACATTTACAGGATTAACCACTAATTTTACTTATTGGAATATTAGGGTATCTAACAATACAACAACTACACTTGCTACTAACTATACTGTAGCTGGTTTATCAACATTAGTGACTGTTGACCTTGGTTCAACTCTTAATGCTAGTACTTTTGTGATTAATAGTGATGTCAGTGGTTACACAGCAACTATTAATGGTACGTTTAAAACAGCTAATACAGTTGGTTTTTATGGCTCAGCTGCTGCTTTTAGCTCAACTAACTCGCCTTCATTTTCACTAGGTTCTTCTTCTACAATTGAATATACGTCTAGCAGCACTGCAACTATCAGTACTGGAGCTATTTATGCAAATATTACAGTTTCAGGTAGTGGAACATTTAGCTTTAATGGAAACATCGCTATGAGTGGAAATTATAGCCAAACAGCAGGCACAGTTACTTTAACTCCAGGATCTTCAGCCTTTACATTAACAGTTGGTGGTACATTTATACAATCAGCAGGTACATTTAATGTAACTGGTTCAGCTGCAACTGCTGGTGCAACAGTAACAGTTACTGGTAATACATCTGTCTTTTCAGTAAATATGTTAGCAAACAGTGCTAATACAGCTTCAACGGTATTATTTCAGGCAAATGCAGATGCCACTTTCACAGGTACTTCTACAACTTCCTCTTTAAATTGGATGGCATCTTCGGCTGGAACAGCTGGAACAATTTATAACATAAGCTTTGGAATAAAAGGAAATTTTAACTGGTCTGGTACAGGAAAGCCATATACCTCAGGTAATGGTACTGCAAAGGGTTTTGTTTTCAATGGTACTGGAACAACAGTTGCACCACAAACACTGACTTACAGTGGAGCTACTGCTGATTATGGGGGTATATATTTAGTGAATAGTGGAACGGTAGTAAAACTACTTACAAGTGTTGCAACTGGTCCAAATACGAATCCTTACAATACATTTACAGTAAATGGAACCTTAGACGCAAGTACTTTTGTAGTTAGTGGTGGCAATGCAACAACAGGAACCGCAGCTTCAACAGGTTTTACTTTAGCATCTGGAGCTACTTTAATTACTGCAAATGCAACTGGTGTTGCAGGTAGTATAACCACATTAATCAAGAATTTTTCTTCTGTTGCTAATTATGAATTTCAAGGTGCTGCAACAGGTACATTTACAACTACACCTACAGCCAATACAGTTAATAATTTAACAATTAATAGAAGTGCAGGGGTAAGTTTGGGTCAATCACTTACAGTTGCATCTGCAGGTGTATTATCACTTACTACTGGTACGCTTACAGTTGGTGCTAACACACTAACAATAGCAGGTTCTACAATAAATAGAGATGGCACTACTTACACAGGTAATATAGATGCAAGTAATGCAAGTGCGTTAATGAGTTTCACAAATACATCATCATTAACAATTCCTGCAAGCACTTTCACAGGTTCTATAAAAGCTTTAACGATGAATGGCACAGGCGGTATTACACTTTCATCAGATGTTACTGTTGCTACTACATTAACATTAACAACGGGTAAAATAACAACGGGAAGCAGTAATTTAATATTAGGTGCTGCAGGTGTTGCTGGTACAACTTCTGGCGGCAGTAGCACATCTTA
The DNA here is from genome assembly GCA_025363355.1 of Chitinophagaceae bacterium. Taxonomy (GTDB): domain Bacteria; phylum Bacteroidota; class Bacteroidia; order Chitinophagales; family Chitinophagaceae; genus CAIVPM01. The sequence goes on from JANYEB010000115.1 coordinate 31,326, forward strand.
TGTATACGGTAATTTAAGAGAATATGTAAACAATGCATCGGCACCAACTAATACATTTGCTATTGGTGGACCATCAAATTATTCGCCAGTGACTGTTGCCTTTACAGGCACAACATCTGGTTCAGGATATTTAACTGCATCTGCAACACCTAGTGCACATCCAAACTTATCAACTTCAGGTATCAGCACTACTAAATATGTTGCTAGATACTGGACAATTACAAACACAGGAGTTACTGGCTTTACTAGCTATGCACCAACATTTACTTTTGTTGCAGGCGATATTCAAGGTAGTGCAGCAACAGCAAGTTTTGTAGTTCGTAAATACAATGGGTCAACTTGGAGTACAACTACTACAGGTTCATTAACAAGTTTAACTTCACAAGCTACAGGTGTAACAAGCTTTAGTGATTTTGCCATTGGAGAATCAACAGGTGCACCAACAGTTGCATCTAATCCATCAAATGCTACAGTATGTAATAATGCTAGCAATACAACATTTGTAAGCAGTTCAAGTTCTGTACCAACAACCACTATACAGTGGGAGCGTAGCACCACAGGAACTGGTGGTAGTTTTGTGGCTCTAAATGGCACTTCGGACGGCAGCATTTATACTGGCTTCACAGCAGGAACATTAACGATATCAACAGCTACAACATCATTAACAGGCTATGCTTACAGAGCAGTATTTACTAATATTAACGGTAGTGCAACATCAACTGCCGCTACTTTAACAGTAAATAGTCCTGCAACTATCAGTGTTGCAGCTGCACCAAGCACACAAAGTGTATGTATAAATGGTACACCAACCAATTTAACAGCCACAGCTACAGGAACAGGTTTAAGCTATCAATGGTTTAGCAATGTTAGCAATGCCAATACAGGAGGAACAACATTAGGTAGCAGCAATGGTGGGCAAACCAATACGTATACCCCAGCTACTACTGTAGCAGGAATCAAATACTACTATTTAGAAGTAACAAGTAGTGGTGTTTGTACACCGGCAACTGTTGCAACAAGTGCTGTAACGGTAACTATCAATGCTACATCAGTATCTGGCACGGTATCATCAGCTCAAACAATATGCACGGGCAGTACACCAGCTAATTTAACTTTAAGTGGTAATACAGGCAGTGTAACCAAATGGCAGTATGCAAGTGCTTCAAACTTTGCTAGTCCTACAGATATCAGCAATAGCACAACAACATTAAATGGCACAACAGATATAGGAGCGTTAACAAGCAGCACTTATTAT
>JANYEB010000121.1 GCA_025363355.1 Chitinophagaceae bacterium
ATGGTTGTCGTCCTCCAAAACGCAGAAGAGTATAATATATAGTAAAAAGATATAGGTAAAAAGTTAAAAGACTTTTACAAAAAACAAAACAACAAACAATAAGAAAATACAATGGCAAGATACATCGGCCCCAAATCAAAAATTGCAAGAAAATTTAAAGAACCTATTTTCGGTCCAGATAAAGCTTTAGAGAAAAAGAACTACCCTCCGGGAATGCATGGTTTATCTAAAAAACGCTCTAAACAATCAGAGTATGCTGTTCAGTTGCAAGAAAAACAAAAAGCAAAATATACTTATGGTGTATTGGAACGCCAGTTCCGTAAGACTTTCGCTGAAGCATCTAAAATGAAAGGTGTTAAAGGTGAAAATCTTATTAAACTTCTTGAAGCAAGATTAGACAATACTGTATTTAGAATGGGATTAGTTTCTAGCCGTCCAGAAGCTAGACAATAAGTAAGTCACAAACATATCACTGTTAATGGTGAAGTTTGTAACGTTCCTTCATACTCTTGTAAAGCAGGTGATGTAATTGGATATGCTGCTAAAAGCGTTGAAAGTGTTACTGTATTAGCAAAAGTTCGTGGCAAAAATCCTAAGTTTAGTTGGGTTGATTGGAATGAGTTAGAAAAGAAAGGTGTTTTCATCACTTATCCTGAAAGAGAAAGTGTTCCTGAAAATATCAAAGAACAACTTATTGTAGAGCTTTACTCTAAATAATAGCCTTTAGTGTTGGATAACAAAATTTTAAATCGTGCTGCTTAATGCAACACACAAAATAGGAAAAATAAAATGGCAATTTTAAACTTCCAAAAGCCAGATAAAATAGTTTTACAAAAAGCAACAGACTTTGAAGGACTATTTGAATTTCGCCCGTTAGAGCCGGGTTATGGTTTAACAGTTGGTAATGCACTTCGTCGTGTATTGCTTAGCAGTTTAGAAGGTTATGCAATTATCGGAATCAAGATTGAAGGTGTTGATCACGAGTTTGCAACTATGAAAGGTATAACTGAAGACGTTACTGAATTAATCTTGAACCTAAAACAAGTTAGATTTAAGAAGCACGTTGAAAACGATGTTTTTAGCGAGAAAATCGTCTTATCTGTAAAAGGGAATAGCGAATTTACTGCTGCAATGATTGGAGAACAATCTCTAAGTTTTACAGTAATGAATCCTGAATTAGTATTATGTACTATGGATCCATCTGCTAAACTTGAAATTGAACTGACTATTGCTCGTGGTCGTGGTTATGTTCCAAGTGAGGATAACAAACCTAAAGACGCTCCATTTGGATATATTCCTATCGATTCAATTCACACACCAATTAAAAACGTAAAGTTTACAATTGAAAACTATCGTGTTGAACAAAGAACTGACTTCGAAAAATTAATTTTGGAAGTTGCTACTGATGGAACTATTCATCCTGAAGATGCTGTTAAGCAAGCTTCGAGAATTTTAATTCAACATTTGATGATTATCACTGACGAGAACATCACTTTTGATACTAAAGAAGATAAAAAAGAAGATGTAGTTGATGAGCAAATTCTTCAATTGCGTAAAGTTCTTAAAACTCCATTAGAAGATCTAGACTTATCTGTTCGTGCATTCAATTGCTTGAAAGCAGCTAAGATTAATAGTTTGAGTGAATTAGTTCAATACGAACAAGAAGATTTGATGAAATTCAGAAACTTTGGTCAAAAATCTTTAAGTGAAATCGAGCAGGTATTACACGAAAGAGGATTGAGTTTTGGTATGGACTTAGTTAAAATGGGATTAGATAATATTGATAATTAAATTTAAAGAAGGTTTAGGAATGTTAATTCATTTCTAAACCTTTATTTTATAACAATGGTCTGCAATTCCTGACACGGTGCAGATTTTAAAACTGAAAAGTTATGCGTCACGGAGACAAAATCAACAATCTGGGAAGAAAGAAAGCCCACAGAGTAGCCCTATTAAGCAATTTAGCTATTGCATTAATAACTCACAAACGTATTGTTACTACTTTGGCTAAAGCTAAAGCATTACGTACTTATGTTGAACCTTTATTAACTAAAACTAAAAAAGGAGACAGCAAAGAAACTATTAGTCATCAACACAGACAAGTGTTTGCACATTTTCAAGATAAAGCTGCTGTAAAAGAATTATTTACAGTTATTGGTCCTAAAATAGCAACTCGTCCAGGTGGATATACTCGTATTATTCGTTTAGGTATTCGTCCAGGTGATAATGCTGAAAAAGCAATGATTGAATTGGTTGACTTTAATGAAATTTATGGTAAGCACATTGTTGCTGCTGTTGCCGAAGTAGAATCAACTGAACCAGTTAAAAAAACAAGAAGAGCTGGTGGTGCTAAGAAAAAAGCAGATGCTGCTGATGAAGCAACAACTACTGAAGAAACTACACCAACTGCTGAATAATAAGTTGAAATGTTTAAATAAGAAAAGCCTGCGAATTTTTGCAGGCTTTTCTTATTTAAAAAGGGTTGCATTAATAAAATAACTAATGCAACCTTTTTCTTTTTTGAAATTATACTTAACCCAATATTTCTCTAGCAATAACTAGTTTTTGAATTTCGCTGGTTCCTTCTCCTATTGTACAAAGTTTGGAATCTCTGTAGAACTTCTCTACAGGGAAATCTTTTGTGTAACCATATCCGCCAAAAATCTGAACTGCATCTGTGCTTGCTCTAACTGCAACTTCGCTTCCGTAATATTTTGCCATTGCACCAGATAATGTTACTTTTTCGCCTCTTTCTTTCATATCACAGGCTTTACTTAGCAATAAATCTGCAGCTGCAATTTCAGTTGCCATATCTGCTAGTTTAAAGCTGATTCCCTGAAAGCTAGAGATCGGTTGATCGAACTGATAGCGTTCTTTAGAATATTGTAAAGAAGCATTGTATGCACCTTTTGCAATGCCTACTGATAATGCAGCTATAGACAATCTTCCACCATCTAAAATCTTCATTGCCTGTTTGAAACCATCACCCACTTCTCCAAGACGTTGAGCGTCGCTGATTCTGCAATTATCAAATATCATTTCGCAGGTTTCACTTGCTCTCATTCCTAATTTATTTTCTTTTTTGCCTGCAGTAAATCCAGCCATTCCTCTTTCAATAATAAAGGCAGTTGAATTATTCTTTGCTCGTGGTTCACCAGTTCTTGTAATAACAACTGCAATATCTCCACTTTTGCCGTGTGTAATCCAGCTTTTTGTTCCATTTAAAATCCAACCATCACCATCACGAACGGCAGTTGTTTTCATATTACCTGCATCGCTGCCTGTGTTTGGTTCTGTTAAACCCCAAGCACCAATATGTTCTGCTGTAGCCAACTTTGGTAAATATTTTTGTTTTTGTTCCTCGTTACCAAAAGTTAGAATGTGATTTGTGCAAAGACTATTGTGTGCAGCAACACTTAAACCAATTGAGCCACATACTTGAGAGATTTCTTGAATGATAGCATTGTACTCGTGATAGCTTAAACCAGCACCACCATAAGCTTCTGGAACAATAACACCCATCATTCCAAGTTTGCCTAGTTCTTTAAAAATATGAACAGGAAATTCCTGACTTTCATCCCACTCCATCAAATGTGGTTTTATATATTGCAATGCAAAATCTCTGGCAGTTTGTGCAACCTGCTGTGTAAGTTCTGAGTGTTGAAAATTCATAATTTAATTACTAACGTTTGTTAGTTTGCGAAAATAGGATATTAAAGATGATAAACAACTTTTATAAATAAAAGAAAGGTTATTTAATAGTTACAAGATGTTCGCTAGGAAAGACCACAATTGTAATTGAGTGATTTAAAAAAACAGTTTGTAATGTTTTAGGTTAATGTTCAATTTGGATTCTTTAGAGGCCTTAACTGGACATATGATTTTGGATGCTAAGCTGTAAACTGCAATTACGGCATAGTAAATATTAATAACGGAGGTGAAAACTGTAATTGCGGCAGTGATAATTATCATAACGGAACATCCATTTGTCATTACGGAGGTGTCATTTTTCATAACGGATCAGCCATTTGTCATTACGGCACAGTCATTTTTCATAACGGAGGTGACAACTGTAATTACGGCAGTGACATTTTCCATAACGGAGTTTCCATTTGCCATTGCGGAGGTGTCATTTAGTGATGGAGCAGAGTATTTAATACTTGATATCAATTTGTTATGTATTGTTTCGCGAAATGTAATATAAGAAACAAAGAACGAAAAGCATTATTGAATTAATAGCTTTTGTGTGCTTATTTCACCTTTATTAGTGATACATTGAACGATATAAACGCCTTTTATTAATTGTTTGGTGTTTATGGTAATTTGTTTGGAGTTGGGTGTTTGGTATTCTAAAACTTGTCCTATCTGATTTATTATTTTAATTTCTTTTATGTTTTCTTGTGAAGAAATATTTAGATAATCTTTTGCAGGATTAGGGAACACAGCAATGTTTGGTGTTTGTGGTTTGGTGTTGATTTGTTGGGTTGTTGAATATTGTTTTCTTCCATCGAAATCTACGCTTTCGATTTTGTAATAATTCAATCCTTCGTTTGGTGTTTCATCGGTAAAGCTATACTCGTTTGTTAGTTTGTTTTGTGCTTTACTCTTACCTATTGTTTTAAAATTTACACCATCAATACTTTTCAAAACATTAAAATGACTCACATTAATTTCATTGGCAGTTGTCCAAATATTGGAAACAGATTGCTTCGTGCCTCGCAATGACGAAAGCAAATTGTAGCTAATGAATTTTAAAGGCACTATACCGACTGTTACATTAACTGTATCTCTACTTGTGTAACCACAAACAGTTTGCTCCACAACATAAAAAGTGCTAACAATTGGCTTTATAAAAAAGCCTGGGGCTTGTGTGTTTATTATTGTTCCACTGCTATTATACCAAGTAATATTTGTGATGCCATTTGTTAAACTGCCAATAAAAACACTATCACCAACATTTGCAATTGATGTGTCTTTACCTGCATCGGCTTTTAAGTTAAAACTATCTAAAGCATAAACAGCGACATCATCTACGTAATAATCTGCTCCAAAATAGCCTGTTGGTTGTATGATAGAGTAGGCAGTGTTTGAGTTGTCTCTGAAATTCCCCAAGGTTAAGTATTGTTCTCCACCTTGTGCGATAAACACACCACTAATTTTTGTCCAATTTAAAGTATCAGTTATTATTGGATTGCCATAATTTGTGATTTGAGGATTCGCAGGGAGTAGTTGTGTATTTAGTGTATCTACATACACAGCAGTTTTTGTAAACAGTATTGACTGGTTATTGCAACCCAATCTAAAGGGATTACTAAGACTTACATAACATTCAGCATAATAGCACTTACCTAATTGCAGACTATCCAATAATTTTACTTGAAAATAATTTCTTGAATCACCCCCATTTCTATAAAACATTAATATATACGCAACACCTGTACGAGCGTATTGAAAACCGTTACCACTAACTGTTAGATGTGCAGGTACACCATTATTTGGTGCAGAGACATTTGCACAAGCATTAAAATAAGCCGCACCTCTATAATCAGGTTTATACCAATAATCTGGCTTATCATTTCTGTTACTTATAGGGCAGGTTGTATATTGTTCAAAACTTGGATTGGGTACCAGATTAGTTTGAGCATTAGCCGCATTAAAACAAAAGAGTATAAACACAAGGCTTATACTCTTTTTGTATATAGAATTAAAATCATTCATACTTAGGTCAACTAGGTTTTGCAATAACTTAACAGCAGTGCAATTTAGTGAATTGTTGAACCAGACTTTATCTTTTATTACCCACTTTTTCTTCATTGTATTTTTTTGCGGCGGCAATAAAACTAACAAATAAAGGTGCTGGTCTTTCAACAGTACTTTTTAATTCGGGGTGATACTGCACACCAATAAAGAATGGATGTTCGGGGATTTCAATAATTTCAACTAATCCTGTTTCTGGGTTGGTGCCACTGGCATTCATACCAGCATTTTCGAACTGCACTAAATAAGAATTATTAAACTCGTAACGATGACGATGTCTTTCGCTAATGAGTGTTGAATTATAAACTTTGTGTGCCAAACTTCCTTCTTCAATTTCGCAAGGATAAGCACCCAAACGCATTGTTCCTCCCATCATTTTAATACGCTTTTGTTCTTCCATCATATTGATAACTGCATTTGCAGTTTCGGGATTCATTTCTGTGCTATGTGCATCTTTAATACCCAAAACATTTCTTGCAAATTCAATCACTGCCATTTGCATTCCTAAACAAATTCCAAAGAATGGCAAACCATTTTCACGTGCATATTTAACAGCAAGAATTTTACCCTCAATCCCTCTGTTTCCAAAGCCTGGAGCAACAAGTAAACCATCAAGTCCACCTAGTTTTTCATCCACATTCTGCTCATTAATAAATTCACTGTGAATATCCAAAACTCTAACTTTTACCTCGTTCATTGCACCTGCGTGAATAAAACTTTCTAAGATACTTTTATAAGCATCTTGTAGCTCTATATATTTTCCAATTAAGCCAATGGTAACTTTAGCTTTTGGGTATTTTAACTTGTCTAAAAACAATTTCCAATTATCTAAATTAGGTTCTGGATAACCAGTAATTCCTAATTTTTTCATTGTTATTACATCCAGTTTTTCTCTCAACATTAATAATGGCACTTCGTAAATAGTGCTAGCATCCATTGCTTCTATAACAGCTTCTGGCTTTACATTACAGAATAAGGCAATTTTATTTTTAATATCATTACCCAATATCTCTTCTGTTCTACAAACAATAATATCTGGATGAACGCCAGTTTCACTCAACATTTTAACACTATGTTGTGTTGGTTTTGTTTTAAGTTCTTTAGCAGCTTTTAAATAGGGAACAAGGGTTAGGTGAATGACTAAAACATCTTCTTCTGGCAACTCCCATTGCAACTGACGAACAGCTTCTATAAAAGGCAAACTTTCAATATCGCCAACGGTTCCACCAAGTTCTGTAATCACAATATCAAACTCGCCTTTTTTACCAATTAATTGCATTCTATGCTTGATTTCATCGGTAATATGTGGCACAACTTGCACTGTTTTGCCAAGAAATTCTCCAGCACGTTCTTTATTAATTACTGTTTGATAAATTCTGCCAGTAGTAACGTTATTTAGTTGAGATGTATTAACACCTAAAAATCTTTCATAGTGTCCTAAATCTAGGTCAGTTTCTGCACCATCTTCAGTTACAAAACATTCTCCATGTTCATAGGGATTTAATGTTCCAGGATCTACATTAATGTATGGATCAAATTTTTGAATAGTAACTTTCAGACCTCTTGCCTGTAATAGTTTTGCAAGACTTGCTGCAATAATTCCTTTACCTAAACTACTGGTAACACCACCAGTAACGAATATATATTTTGCCATAAAAACTTTTTATCAATGATTGTTTTGTTTGTAAAATGATAATTGAATCTATTTGTATTAAAAGCAAAATAGCTATATAGAGTTTGCTGTGCAAACCATTATATAAACTAGAAAATTTTAGTAAAAAAGGGAATCAATTATAAGTCAAAGTGACCTTTGAAAAAATACTAGAGGTCGTGCAAACATAGCAGAAAAAGATAGTTTGCCAAAAACTAAGATTATTTATTGAATGAAACGCTCGGGTTCTAGAAGTTTATGTTCTCTCCAATTAGCATCGTATTTTACAAACCAACTTAGCCATAAACTTCTAGATAATCTCATTAAAACTGGCTGCAAAACCACTAATCCAGCAATGGCTGTTCCCATACACCAAAACACTCTATTATCATCAATTGAAAAGCCAATTAAAACATACCAAGCCACAAAAATAGCTATCACAAAAGCAACACCTAACGCATAGCTAACATAGCTGGTGCCATAATAAAATCCAACTTCAATTTCTGTACGTTGCTTGCAAACAGGGCATTTTTCGTTCATCTCAACAATGTTCTTAAAGTCATAAGCATTGGTTGTTTTAAACAAATAACCTTCTCTGCATCGTGGACATTTATTGGTTAAAGTACTGATTAAATAATTGGGGACTTTTGCTTGCTTGCTCATATTAGCTGCAAAGTAACGGAATAAAAAAGATGTAGTTTGTGATAGATGTTACATTGAAGTTGGATGAATTTGTAAGTGTTCAATTTTTTTTTTAAGTTGGGGCAGCGTTTTAATTAAGTTTGTTGTCAATTATAGTACAACTTAAAATATTGTTTATGAAAACTTTGATTACAAAACTATTTACAGCACTCATATTTATTGTTGCTGTTTCAACTAGTGGATTATCTCAAAACCAAGTATATTGGAGAGAGGGATTTGAACCAAATTCAATACCTGCTTGTAATTTAACTACAGTAGCACCTACTGCAAGTGGGGGTAATTACTTTGATGGTAATGCTGGAACTTGGTATGGGCATAATGTTTACAGAACTACTGGCACTGGTTGTCCATCAGGAAATAATCATCTTAGATTTAGAAATATTTCGGGAGTTCCTGTTGGCGACTCTGGATATGTTGTTACACCAATAGTTAATGGTGGTATTCAAGAGCTGCACTTTAGTAGAGCTAGGGCAAATAGAAGCCATACAATTTGGGTTACTGATGATACATTAGCTACTACCACAAATTGGACTCCAATACTATTTACAAAATCATCTGCAGCAACAGTAACCTGTGTAGATACTACATTAATTATTGCATCACCAACTGCCAAACGTTTAAAAATATCAGCACGCCCTGGAACTGATACTGATATTGACAGTATATGGATGACGTCTTACTACAAAATCAACGAAAATTATATTAAAGGGTCTGTTTTTCTTGATATAAATTCTAATGGTGTTAAAGATGGGTCTGATACTTATTTTCCAACTATTGTTACAAGTAGTAAATCTTATTTTGCCAGAAGTACCCTTAGTTTAAAAGGATTGTTCAAGAACAAAGTTGATTCTGGTACTTATCAAACATCTATTTTAAATAGACCCTATTACAATTGTGTTCCTCTTTTTAAAATTTCAACATTTGATAGCACAGGACAAACCGATTCTGTCAATTTTGCACTGCAACCAATTCCTAATAAAAACGATTTAAGAGTTGGATTGTTTTCTCCCAGTTTAGCAAGATTAGGCAGACCAGTAGATTATTATTTAGGCTATGCAAACATTGGTACAACAACACAAAATGCACAAGTGAAATTTTTAAAAGATAGCAGGGTTACTTTTTTATCTAGTCAACCCAATTATACTTCAGTAAGTGGCGATACATTGATTTGGAATTATCCTAATTTGCAACCTGATAGTTTTGGATTAATTAAAATTCATTGCAAAATAGCAACACCACCAGTTGCTTTTATAAACGATACGCTGTTGCTAAATGCTTATGTCGCCCCTTCTACAAACGATGAAACCCCTATCAATAATCATCAATTATTAAAGCAGAGAATTATTGGTGCTTATGACCCGAATGATAAGCAAGAAGTTCACGATGGTAATTACAGTTTAACAGATTTAGCCAATAAAGAATCTTTGCTTTACACCATACGTTTTCAAAACATAGGAAACGATACAGCATTTACAGTTGTTGTAAAAGATACTTTGGATGGCAAGCTAGACATCAACAGTTTGCAAATGGTATCATCTAGTCATAACTACAAACTTGATATTGTTGACAACAAATATTTAACTTGGACTTTTGATAATATTTTATTGGTTGATAGCAATCATAATGAACCAGCAAGCCACGCCTATATTGCATATCGAATCAATCCAAAAGCAACTGTTGTAAGTGGTGATATTATTAATAATAGTGCATCTATTTATTTTGATTACAATCCTCCTGTATTAACAAACGTTCAAAAAACAGTTATTGGAAATACATCATTACCAGTAAAATTGCAATCATTTACAGGTAAGCTAAATAGCAATAAAACTGTTGCACTTAAATGGCAGTCTGCAACAGAAATTAATATGGATAAATATATTGTTGAAAAAAGTGTAGATGCCAGTAAATACTATGTTTTAAGCAATGTTGCTGCACAAAATAAAACCAATGCAATCTATCAATTTACAGATGAGCAAGTAAGTAAAGGTTCTAATTATTATCGCCTGCAAATGATAGAGAATAATGGCAAGTATAGTTACTCAAATATTGTAGTGGTTTTGTTAGAAAATAATAGCTCAATTACAGTATTTCCTAACCCAGCAAAAGATTATATCAATATAGAAAGCAAAGGAGTTAAGCAAGTAACAGTAACTGACTGTTTTGGCAGAATTGTAGTTCAGTTAAATAATATTACAGAACACCAAACTATTAATACCAAAGAATGGAGCAGGGGTATGTATATCCTAAATTTTGATAATGGAGAAAGGATAAAAATTATAAAAGAATAGTTATTAGCAAGCAAATTTTTTAAAGCAGACACACTTAACAAAGTGTGTCTGCTTTTTTATTTAAAATCAACAGCAATTAATTTATTTACAAAACTATCTTCGCAGCAAATTTTTGAGAATATGTTACAAGTGAACGTTTTGAGAAACGACCCAAATTTTGTTAAAGAGAGATTAGCCGTAAAACATTTTAAACAAGTAGAACTTGTTGATGAAATTATTGCGTTGGATGATGATAGAAAAAAAACACAGGTAGAGTTTGATAATACACAAGCCAAAATAAATGCAGCTTCCAAAGAAATTGGAAAGCTAATGGCAACAGGAAAGAAAGATGAAGCAGAACAAGCAAAATTAGAAGTTGGGGCTTGGAAATTAGAAGTAGAAAAACATAAAGAAGCGTTGGAGTTACTTGAAAAAAAGTTAACAGATTCTTTAGTTATTCTTCCAAATTTACCTTGTGCTAAAGTGCCAATTGGTAAAACGCCAGAAGAAAATATTAACGTGAAACAAGCTGGCGAAATTCCAACCCTTTATGAAGGTGCAAAACCACATTGGGATTTAATAAAGCAATACAATTTAGTTGATTTTGAAACTGGTTCAAAAATCACTGGTAGTGGCTTTCCTTTGTATAAAGGAAAAGGTGCAAAGTTTCAACGTGCATTGTCTCAATATTTCCTAGACTTCAATACTGATGCTGGATACACAGAATTTATTCCACCTTATATGGTGAATGAAGCCAGTGCTTATGGCACAGGGCAATTGCCAGATAAGGAAGGTCAGATGTATCACGCCACAGCAGATAATTTTTACCTAATTCCAACAGCAGAAGTGCCTGTTACAAATATTTACAGAGATACGATTGTTAAAGAAAGTGACTTGCCAATTAAGATGACAGCTTACAGCCCTTGCTTTAGAAGAGAAGCGGGAAGTTTTGGTAGTGATGTTCGTGGTTTAAATCGTGTGCATCAATTTGAAAAAGTAGAAATTATTCAAATAGTTGACCCAGCAAAAAGCTATGAAGTGTTGGATGAAATGGTTGCTCACGTTGAAAAACTAATTCAAAGCCTTGAATTGCCTTATAGAATTTTGGCTCTTTGTGGTGGTGATATGAGTTTTGCAAGTGCTATGACTTATGATTTTGAAGTGTATAGTGCTGCACAGCAAAAATGGTTGGAAGTAAGTAGTGTCAGCAACTTCGAGGCCTTTCAAACCAATAGAATGAAATGCCGTTATAAAAATGCAGAGGGCAAAATGCAGTTTGCACATTCTTTAAATGGAAGTTCTTTAGCATTACCAAGAATTTATGCTTCATTGATAGAAAATAATCAAACAGTAGATGGTATTAAAATACCTAAAGTGTTGCAGAAATATTTTGGTGCAGAGGAAATCGTATAATTCGGTTCTTCTTATATTAAAAAATACTAGAAATTATATCTTCATATTTTATTTTTTAAAGTAGAGGTCAGGCAAAACAACGTTGTTTTATGTATTTTTTAGTTAGGAGTTAGGTAAAACAACCTTGTTTTATGCATTCTTTAATTAGGAAATAGGCAAAACAACCTTGTTTTATGTAATCTTTAGTTAGGAAATAGGCAAAACAACCTTGTTTTATGTAATCTTTAACTAGGAGTTAGGCAAAACAACCTTGTTTTATGTACTTTTTAGTAATACAGATTTGACAACTCTTTAAGAGTTGTCAAATCTAAAACTGAGAAATTATTGATGCATCCCCTTTCCATTCAAACCTAACTTCTTTTTTCAATGCCTCCATTACATTAAAAATAATGGGGCACCTGCCATAATGCATAAAAATGGTAAACAATCTTTTTTGAATTTGTGGCAGGTGAAGGGCAGGAAATTCTTTGCATCCTGCAAACCTGCTTAAGTAAATATTACACTTATTATCTTCTAAAAAATGACAAGGTATTTTGCTAATGAGCATTTTGCCACCAACACTTTTTTCAATATAAGTTTCATCAAATTTTGCCCTGCTTATTTGTAAATGCAGTGCAGCAATATCAGCCTCTTTGGGTTCAACATTAATCATTAAGGTCTTGCAGCAATTGCCACATTGTGTGCAATCGATTTGTGGAGATATTTTTAATTCTAATTCATAAACGGCATCGTCAATTTCAGCTGCATTTAGTTGTTGCAAGTGCTCAACAAAAGCCTGATTTTCTAAAACATCAGTAATGGATTTTTGTGCGATAGCTGTAAGATTAGTCTCTAGTTTCATAAATGGCAATTAATTATTTGTTATTGACTAATAATTAATCATCAATAATTAATAATTAATTTGAACATTTGCCAACATTTCAAAAATAGAAGTTTATGACACAAGAGCAAATAAAAGATATGAGGAACCGTGTGGTGGTTTTGAGGAGGTTTCTTTGACTACGATAACCGAACACAAAAAGTAGAACAGGATAAAGCAATATCGCTATCTCCAGGTTTTTGGGACGACAACGCAAGAGCCACAGCCATTTTAAAAGAAATTAAAGTTGATGAATATTGGATAAAAATGTTCAATCAAGTAAGTAATGCAGTAGAAGATTTTGCTGTGTTATTTGATTTTTGGAAAGGTGGTGATGCGACTGAAGAAGAAACTTTAGAAGCACACAAAATTGCTATCAAGGAAATTGAAGATGCTGAATTTAAAAGCACGTTGAATAAACCTGAAGATGAGTTACCAGCAATTGTACAAATTAATCCAGGTGCAGGTGGAACAGAAAGTCAAGACTGGGCTGCAATGCTACTTAGAATGTATATGATGTATGGCGAGAAGCAGGGCTGGAAAGTAACAGAGCTAGATTATCAAGATGGGGAAGAAGCAGGTATAAAATCTGCTACACTTCAGTTTGATGGCAGTTTTGCTTATGGCTTTTTAAAAGCAGAAAGTGGGGTGCATCGGTTGGTTCGTATTTCTCCATTTGATTCTAATGCTCGCAGGCACACATCTTTTGCAAGTGTGTTTGTATATCCTTTAATTGATGATACCATTGCAATAGAAGTGAATCCTGCCGATATTGAATGGGCATTTTACCGAAGTGGTGGAAGTGGTGGACAAAACGTAAATAAGGTAGAAACTGCTGTACGTTTAAAACACGCTCCAAGTGGTATTATTGTTGAATGTCAGCAAGCAAGAACGCAAGGAGAAAATAGAGAGCTTGCAATGAAAATGCTAAAGAGTAGATTGTATGAAGAAGAGCTGCGTAAAAGAGAAGCAGCCATTAATGCAACCAATGCAGGTAAGAAAAAGATTGAGTGGGGAAGTCAGATTCGTAGTTATGTATTGCATCCTTATAAGATGATTAAAGATCATAGAACAGATTTTGAAGTGGGTAATGTGCAACCAGTTTTAGATGGTGAATTGGACGGCTTTATTAAGGCATATTTGATGAGCATGAAAGACGAAGAATAAGCTTCACTTAAATTAATTTATTATGGAAAATGAAATGAAGTTTCATACCAGAAAATGGGTGAAACCAGAAGACTTAAATCCTAATCAAACACTTTTTGGTGGAAGATTATTGCAATGGATTGATGAAGAAACAGCTTTGTATGCAGTAATACAGCTAGAAAATCGTCACGTTGTTACAAAATTTATTTCTGAGATAAACTTTATTTCAGCACCAAGGCAAGGAGATATCATTGAGATAGGCATAATTGCAACTCATTTTGGTAATACATCCATTACAATGCGTTGCGAAGTGCGGGATAAATTAACAAGAGTGAGTATTTTAACAATTGATAAAATTGTTTTTGTGAACCTTGATAAAGATGGCAAACCTGCATCACACGGGAAAACGGCTATCACTTATGTAAAAGATAGGTTGTAATAATAACAGTAACTTTATAAATAAACTTCTAATAAACCATCGGGCAACTTAAGATAAACTTCACTTTTTTTATGGTCGATAGAAACAAGACTTTCTTCGTGCAAGGGTAGGTATGCTTCTTTACCTTTATAGTCTATTGAAAGTAATATTTGATGTGGTTGTTCTATTACTTCATTTACGATGCCAATTAATTCATCATCACTAAAAACTTTATAGCCTAACATAGCAATGGGAGCATTTTTGTTAGAAAGCTTTTGAAAATCTTCTTGCAATAACCATACAGATTTGCCTATAAGTTTTGCAGCAACTTCTTTGGTGAAAATATCTTCAAACAACACATAATTTTCCTCTTCACTTTTTGCTTTTATTTCTTTAATGAAATAAGGTAGAAATGAATTTTTAACTTCTTCAACAAACAAAGCGTCAACATTTTTAAAAGTTGATTTTTTGCCTAAATTATGTACAAGAATTAATTGTCCTGTAACACCAAAAGTGGCAACAAGTTTTCCTATTTTAATGTGCTGATGCATTGCGAAAGTTGATAAGTTAAATGGTTAATTTAGGTTGCAGGTTATGTGCTAATTAAACTTCATATAATTGCAAACAAAAGCCCCAGAAAAATCTGAGGCTTTAATTTCTTTTTTAAGAGGGTACTAAGCCTCGGTAGTAGGTTCTTCAGTTTCAGCAGCTGGTGCTACTTCTTCTACTTTTTCTTCTACTTTTTTCACAACAGGAACGTGTTTCTTAGCTTGTTTAGCTTTTCTGTGTTCGTTGCCACGACGCTCAATGTTAGCTTCATGCTCAACGTGCCAAGTTTGGAATTTCTCCATTGCTGTAGCATCATCAAACAGTCCTAATTTAACACCACGTAAAAGGTGTTTCAAGAACAATACTCCTTTAAACGACAAGATTCTGTGAACAGTATCTGTTGGTTGAGCTCCTTTGTGTAACCATTCTAGTGCTTTTTGGCGATCTAATTGAATTGTTGCTGGAACAGTTAAAGGGTTATAAGTTCCCAATTTTTGGATGAATTTACCATCTCTTGGGGCACGAGAGTCGGCTACTACTATAAAGTAGAACGGACGCTTTTTACTGCCGTGTCTTTGCAGGCGGATTTTAGTTGCCATTTAAATAGAAATTTTAAGGCGTTAAAAAATAATGAACAGCGAAAATAGGGTTGTATATGCTTATTGCCAAATACAACTTCTAAAATATTTTACTTTAATTTACTTAAAGCGATTTTAATTCTATCCCAACCTTTTTCTATATTCTGCATATTATTAGCAAAAGAAAACCTAACACAATTAGGATTGCCAAAAGCAGCACCCATTACGCTAGACACATTTGCTTTGTGCAATAAATACATAGTAAACTCTGCAGAGTTAGTAATTGTATCTTCTCCATCGGTTTTGCCAAAATAATAACTAACATCAGGAAAAACATAAAAAGCTCCTTCTGGTTCAGTACAAATTAATCCTGGAATTTCAGCCACTAATTCCATTACACGTTTTTTTCTTTTGGTAAACTCTTCTTTCATCTCCATCGATGGTCTGTTGTCTTGTGTTAACGCAGCCACTGCAGCTTTTTGAGCAATAGAGCAAGTTGCACTGGTAAATTGACCTTGTAATTTTTCACAAGCTTTAGCAATTTCTACATTGGCAGCAACATAACCTAATCTCCAGCCAGTCATTGCAAAACCCTTGCTTAAACCATTTACAATAATTACCCTCTCTTTTAGTTCTTCAAAAGAAGCAAGACTTTCGTGAGATCCAACATAGTTGATATACTCATAAATTTCATCACTTAAGATATACACTTGAGGATGCTTTGCAAATACAGTAGCTAAAGCTTCCAACTCTTTTTTACTGTAAACAGCTCCACTTGGATTGCAAGGAGAGGAGAACAGAAACATTTTTGTTTTAGGAGTAATAGCATCTTCAAGTTGTTGAGCAGTAATTTTAAAACCAGTATCAACTGTAGTTGCAATTTCAACGACTTTACCACCAGCAATTTTTACTAACTCAGAATAGGTAACCCAATAAGGTTTTGGAATAATTACTTCATCATCTTTATCAACAATGGCAAGAATTGCATTTGCTAGGCATTGCTTAGCACCAGTAGAAACAATAATGTTCTCTGGTTTATATTCTAAATTATTATCTCTTTTTAGTTTGTGACAAACAGCTTCTCTTAAATCTAAATAACCAGCAACAGGAGTGTAGTGACTCCAGTTATCATCAATAGCTTTTTTTGCTGCATCTTTAATGTGTTGTGGGGTATCAAAATCGGGTTCTCCCAAACTTAAATCAATAATATCAATTCCTTTAGCTCTAAGTTCTCTGCCAAGTTTAGCCATTTTAAGTGTTTCTGGCTCATTGAATCTGTCTAACAGAGATGATAATGTATTGTTCATACGCTAACGTTTGTTAGACAAATCTATAAGAAACGTCCTTTAGTTTATCAAAAAAGTTAACAACTGTTAGTAAGTTTTGAGTGATTGCTTTATTGGTTGTATTGTGCTGATTGCTATTTTAAATTGATGAACATATCTGCAACCATTCTATCTAAATCATAATCTTGTTGCCAGCCCCAATCATTTCTTGCCACAGAATCATCAATACTTTGTGGCCAACTATTGGCAATGGCTTGCCTATAATCTTCTTTATAACTAATAGAAAAATCAGGAATATGTTTTTGAATAGCAGCAGCTATTTCTTTTGGTGAAAAGCTCATTCCTGCAACATTATAAGAATGACGAATAGATATTTTTTCTGCTGGAGCTTCCATTAATTCAATAGTTGCTTTAATGGCATCTTGCATATACATCATTGGCAAATAAGTATCCTCACTTAAAAAACACTTGTATTTTTTATTCTCTAATGCTTCATAAAATATTTCAACTGCATAATCTGTAGTTCCTCCACCTGGTGCAGATTTATAACTTATTAGACCAGGGTAACGAAGACTTCTAACATCAACGCCATATCTATTAAAATAATAATTGCACCAAAACTCACCAGCATATTTACTAATACCATAAACAGTTGTAGGCTCTATAATTGTTTGTTGAGGGCAATTTTGTTTTGGGCTTGTTGGGCCAAAAACTGCAATGCTACTTGGCCAATATACTTTATGCAATTTTTCTTCTCGTGCAATATCTAAAACATTTAAAAGGCTTTGCATATTTAAACTCCAAGCAAGGTTTGGGTTTTTCTCTCCAGTTGCAGAAAGAATGGCTGCTAATAAATAAATCTGCGTAATGTTTTGACGAATTACCTGAACGTGCAGCATTTCTTTGTTCATTACATCTAAACTAACATAAGGTCCAGTGCCTTTTAGCAGTTCATTTTCTTCTCTAAGATCACTTGCTACAACATTGGCATTTCCATACATTTTTCTAAGTGCAAGTGTAAGTTCAACACCAATTTGACCAGACGCACCTATCACTAATATTTTTTCTTTTTGCATTTCAATCGTAGTTTAGAAATCAAATATCAATGAAAAAGCTATAAAGTTTGGCTGTTTGTGGAATGATTTTTTTAAACAGGTGTTTGATGACTTAAACGTAACTATTCATTTAACAAAATTTTTACAAGTCATTTATTTTTTCTCCCTTATTTTGCAATACGAAACAAATCGTATTATGTCAATTAAAATATCAAAACCAACCGAAAGCGAGTTGGATATACTCAGGTTTCTTTGGCAAAATGAACAAGCATCTGTTAGAGAGGTTCACGAAGAACTTGCATCAAAAAAAGATGTAGGCTATACAACGACACTTAAACTAATGCAAATTATGTTTGAAAAAGGTTTGGTGATTAGAGATGATAAAAGTAAAATTCATATCTACAAACCAAATGTTTCTCAAGAAACTACTCAGCAACAATTTTTGCCAAAGTTTATTGATACATTATTTAGTGGTTCATCAACTCAATTGGTGATGCAGGCATTAGGAAATCATACACCAACTCCTGATGAAATTGATGAAATTCAACAATTACTTAATGAACTAAAAAAGAAATAGTATGCAATCATTTTTTGCTTATCATTTTTTACAGTCGCTATCATTTGCCTTGCTAAATAGTTTGTGGCAAATGGCTTTTTTATGGATTGTTTACAATGTTATTGTTGCTTTGTTTACAATAAAATCATCAACAAACTTCAAGCTATTAATTGCAACACAAACTAGTGGCTTTTTATGGTTTATTTACACACTATTTGGTAGTTTGAATTTAAATAATATTTCCTGTTATGAAAGCACTTCGTCAATTTATACTCCGTTTATTCAAGAAAAATTGTTGCCACTAATAGCAGTAATTTATTTGTTTTTTGCGTTTGTTTTTATTGCAAATTTTTTTATTCAATTCTATAGTTTAAAAGGCATTAGAAATAAAGAATTATTACCCATTTCTAGCAAATGGCAGCAATTTATAAATGAATCAAAAAATAAGTTAAACATTGCAAGAAACATACAAATAAAAATATCTAAAACCATTACAACACCTTTAACTATTGGTTTTATTAAACCTATTATTTTAGTGCCAATAGCTGCAATTAATAATTTAACAACCCAACAACTTGAGGCTATTTTATTACACGAATTAGCACACATTAAACGCAATGATTATATCATTAATTTAGTGATACTTTTCTTGAATGCTATAATGTTCTTTAATCCATTTTCAAAGTACATTGCTTGTTTGATAGATAAACAAAGAGAACTTAGTTGCGATGATGCTGTGTTGGATCATAATTATTCAAACAGCGTATATGCTGAAGCTTTATTGAATGTTGCTAGGTTTCAGCTTCAAAGTCAGACTTTATTTGGCACAATGACTGCTGTAAATACAAACCAGAAAGAATTAAAACATAGAATTAAAAGAATATTGAATATTGAAACAGAGAATAAAAATTTGTTGTTCTTTAGTAAACAAATTGGGTTCTCATTATTCTTTGGATTGTTGCTTTTTGCTTTAATTGGTTTTATTAATATTAATGTAAAGCAAGTTATTGCTGATGGAGTTCCTGTTGCATCAAATACTTCATTTATATCAAAGTCTATTACTACAAATTATCAAACAAAAAAAGTCAAGAATCTTCCTAAAATAAAAGTTCAAGAAAAGCACAATACTTCAATGAGGTTGGAGCAGAAATTAGACTTAATGTATAAGGATGTTGTTCTTCAATCTGACAAAAATGCAATTGAACAAGGCTTTAAAATGCTTGGTCAAATAGCCACAGAAAATAGTCTCGCTAAAAAAACAAATGCTTCAAATTTATCCGATGAAGATATTGTTATAAGTGATGAAAATAGCCTTATAATAACACCAGCTGTTGAAAATTATGCAACAACTACTGTTCAACGATTTTTTGTACCTGCAACATCTAAAAGTCCAGCATCCATAATTATTATAACTACCACCGAAAAAGAAAATGGTAGAAAAGTAGTGAAAATAGAAATAGAAAAAGGGGAAAGCAGGGTTGAATAATTTAAAACCATTCCTAAAATAGTATATCAACATATTTTTCATAATACTATGTTTGTACAAATAACAAACAATATGAAAAAAATACTATTCTCTTTGCTAATGCTTTCTTGCATTACAACAATGGCACAAATTAAAATGCCACAACCAAGCACCACACAAACCATTACACAAGATTTTGGATTGGGAAAATTGGAACTAACTTACTCTCGTCCTAGTATTAAAAATCGTAAAGTATTTAAAGAAGGAAGTGAGCTTGCTCCTCTTGGAAAAGTATGGAGAACTGGGGCAAACAGTGCAACAAGAATTAAAATTACAGACCCAATTGAAATTGCTGGAAAGTCAGTAGATACTGGTACTTACGCAATTTTCACTATTCCTGGAAAGAATGAATGGACATTTATTTTGAATAAAGGAGCAAAAAATTGGGGATCAGATTATGATGAAAAACTAGATATATTTAGAGTAACAATTCCTGCTTCAAAAATGAAAGAAAGTATAGAAACTTTTACAATGCAGTTTGCAAATATGAAAACTGAAAGTTGTGAATTACATTTAATGTGGGGCAATACTTATGTAGCAATTCCTATCACTTCAAAAGTGAATGATAGAATTAGAATGCAATTAGAAAAAGCGTTGGCTGGAGATAATGTTTCAAGCACAACTTATTTTCAAGCAGCTAATTTTTATTATGATATGGATAAAGATTTGGCAAAAGCTTTAACCAATGTTACAAAAGCTATTGGAGAGAAATCTGATAAGTTTTGGATGTACTTAACGAAAGCAAAAATTGAAAGAGATTTAGGCGATAAAGCTGCTGCAAAAGCTAGTGCTGAAAAATGTATAGAAGAGGCAACTAAGCAAAAGAATGATGATTATGTTAGATCTGCAACAGAGTTGATTAAGAAGTTGTAGTTTGGTTTGAAATATTTTTTGATAAGCCTCGCAACTAGTGAGGCTTATTTTTTTGCCAACTATATTTGTTACTAATTATAATAAAGTTTGAGGAAAATTACATTTACAGTTACCAATGATTTGAATTATGATCAACGAATGCAACGCATTTGTGGTTCATTGCAAACTGCTGGATACAATGTAAAATTAATTGGCGTAAAAAGAAAAAAATCTACTGAACTTTCTACACAAATTTTCGAGCAAAAAAGAATTAAAATCTGGTTTGAAAAAGGATTTTTGTTTTATGCAGAGTACAATTTCAAACTTTTTTTTTATTTGCTATTTTGTAAAACTGATGTTTTCTGTGCTATAGATTTAGATACTATCATTCCTAATTATATTGCTTCTATTTTAAGAAGAAAAATAAGGGTTTATGATGCTCACGAATTGTTTACAGAATTGAATGAAGTTGTAAATAATAAATCAGTAAAATGGTTTTGGAATAAGGTTGAAAGCTATGCTATGCCTAAGTTTCGAGATGGTTATACCGTAAATAAATTTATTAAAGATGAATTTGAAAGAAGATATAAAGTCGATTATGAAATTGTAAGAAATATCCCAGTTTATCAGCCAATTCGTCAAACAGTTTTTAGTTCCCCTTTAGGGGCTAGGGGTAATTTAATTTACCAAGGTGCAGTAAATTTTGGTCGTGGTTTTGAGCAATTAATTCCAGCAATGAAAAATGTAAATGCTGAGTTGCATATTTATGGTATTGGTAATTTTTATACTCAAGTTGAAATATTAATAAAAGAAAATAATCTTGAAAATAAAGTAAAACTCTTTGGTGCAACCTTACCTAAAGATTTAAAAGAAATAACACCAACAGCAATATTTGGCATCACTATTTTTGAAGCAAAAGGTTTGAACCAATACTATTCTCTTGCAAATAGATTTTTTGATTATATAATGGCTGGTATTCCTCAAATTTGTGTAAATTACCCTGAATATAAAATACTGAACGATGAATTTGATATAGCTGTAATGGTTGATAATATTGAGGTTGAGACTTTAACTAATGCAATCAATATACTACTAACTGATGAAATTTTATATAATAGGTTGAAACAAAATTGTATTGCTGCAAGAGAAAAATTAAACTGGCAAAACGAAGAAAAAAAACTACTTAGCTTTTGGAAAAATATCTTCACATAATATGCTTTACAGTTCCTTATCCTGTTGATTATGGGGGTGTGGTTGACTTGTTTTGGAAACTACCAGCATTGCAACAACATGGAATTAAAATTCATCTTCATTGCTTTGATTATGGAAGAGGACAGCAACCTGAATTGAATAAATATTGTGCTTCTGTTCAATACTATTCAAGAAAAAATAGGTTGCTTGCGTTGCTATCAGATTTACCATTTGTTGTTGCAACAAGAGATAACAAAGAACTTCTGAACAATTTATTGAAAGATGATTATCCAATCCTCTGTGAAGGAATTCATTCTACATTTTTATTAAAAGATAAAAGATTTGATAATAGGAGAGTAGTAGTTAGATTACATAATGTTGAAAACGAATACTACCAACACTTATATGCTTCATCAACTAGTTTTTTTAAGAAACTATTTTATGCAAGAGAAAGTAATTTGCTAAAAAAATATGAAGCAAAAATTGCAG
>JANYEB010000018.1 GCA_025363355.1 Chitinophagaceae bacterium
CTTTTGTCTTGATACAAAAGTGGAGCAAAAAATCAAGGCTACAAAAAAATAGCTAAAAATCTTTGCATTACAGCCTCACCCCCAGCCCCTCTCCAAATGGAGAGGGGAGTAAAACGCTGAACATTTTTGACATTAAGCTGCATTTAAAAGATTTTTTTAACGCTATTTTTCTGATACCAATGGAAAATTAAAGTGTACTAGATAAGGATAGCAGTAATAGGAAAATCTGCACAAAATTTATTGGTGAGTAGTTTTTTAAATGTTAGTGATATATCAATGGGAGTAGGAGAAACATTTTCATACGAGCTTCAAGAAGTGATTGCAAAATCGAGAGATATTGCATTAGCATTGGGCTATGATTATATATCGACCTTACATTTTTTTATGGCAGATTGTGAGAGTGAAAGAGAAGATTCTATTTTAAATTTTGCGTTTAGAAGTGTAACAGAATATGAGGATTTTAAGAAGCATTATTTTCTTGAAGGGAAGGATTATCTGGATTTAATAAATGATAGTTTACCATTGACGGTTGAGGCTGAAATTACCCTTAGAATGAGTGAGACAGAAAGGGTATTGCAAGATCATAATTTAGTTTATGCAAGTCACTTGTTTATTGCTGCGTTGAAAAATGAGACATCAACTTTTGCTGCGTGTTTTAAACATGATAAAAATGCACTTACAGATTTGATTGCGTTTTATAGATATTTTGATGAAAAGAAAAATGTTGGCAAAGAACAAGTTTATGAGAAAATAGAAGAACCAAAAAAGAAAAATAAATTAGGTTGCATTGATAGGATTAAAAAACTTTTAAAACTTTTGTTAATATGTTAAAGCGAATAAAGCGTTTGAATATTATTGGTTATGTATTGGTGGGTTTTCAAGCATTGGTTTACTTTAGTAGCTTAACTAGAAAATCGGAATCAATTGAAGATCCAGCAGAATTGGCTGGCTATTATTTTGGTTATAATTTATGGTTAATGATTGCTATTGTTTTGTTTATAAAAGCTAGAAATATTAGAAAGAAATTGAAGCAACTTGAATTGAAGGATATGGTTGATTCTATTGGGAGTGATTAGTGATGAAGAGACTGCTTTGTGCCTTGCAAAGACATACAATATAAATCCACCTATGTTACACTTTAAGGAGGGGAAAGATTGCTATGTTTTTAAATAAAAAAGGGTTGCTTATTAGGCAGCCCTTTTTGTTGAGTAGCAATTGTTGCTTGTAGATTTTTATGTTTGAACTTCCGAAAGTTTTAAAACTTTGGGGAAGTTGATTAGTTGACGTATGTTATTTTAAATCGAAATCGAGTGTGAGTATTTGTCCTCGTTTTAGTTTGAGTGTGATGCTATCGGTATCTCCATTTTCGTTTTTGGCTTGTATAATATAGGTTTTGGCAATCACTTTTATAAGGTTGTATTCGCCATTTAGGTTTGTGATTGCAGATTTTGTTGTGCCAATGATACTGATGGTTGCATTGGTTTGTGGTAGCTTGTTTTTGGTTACTATGCCTTGTATGCCTGTATGGTGTATGCCTGTGCGTATGATTTGTTTTGCTAGTGCTAGTTCGTCGACTAAATTATTATCGTCGGTATTTTTTAAATAACTGTTTACTAATTTATACATTGAATCAATTGCTTTGAAAGCTGTTTTAAACAACCCAGGCAAAGGGTTTGTGCCTGTGGCTTTGCGTTGTTGCTGGTTGATTTGTGGTTGGTCTTTTTGTGCATTATAAGCTGCAATAGCATCGGTTATTTCGTCTATATCTTCTTTTGCAAGATTGGTTAGTGTTGTTAGATTGTTTTGCAATAAATCTCTTAAATCATTTGCTTTTGCAACAGCAACATTTTTTGTGGCTTTGATGATGTAGGTTGCAGGTTTGTTGAGGTTGTTTGCCAAATCGAGATTGCCAAGTTGCGTGGCTTTTACTACTGCTCTTTCGAGATACTTTACCAATGTGTTTGCCATTTGTGCTTTTAGTGACAGCACCAATATGGCTTTCATTCGTGCAGCAGTTTGCTGAGATTGCAGTGCTGTATTAATGGATAGTAATGTGTTGGCAAAAATTGTTTGCTCGGCAGCATACTCTACAATGCTTTTTATTGCATTGCTATTGTTGGTGTTGAACGCATCAACACGATTGCAAGCATCTAGCTTGTCTCTTTGTAAATTAGTCATTTGATTAGTTTTTAGTGAAATAATTTTACTTACGAAGGCAATTTACTAATAGACTAAAAATGAATTTGTTAAAGAAATTTTAATTGGGAAAAGTTTAACAATGGTGAATAGGTAATGGGGATTAGGGATTAGGAATTGGGAATTTGGGATCTTTTTTTTATTCTCCAAACCACAGAACAGAGTTGCCTGTGTTATGTTCATTTTGTTCCCACAATTTATTGGCAGGATCTAATATCCATTTGCCATCTACAACAAACTTATAAAGGTGTTTTCCTTTGGTTAGGTGCAAAGCTATCTCCCATTCGTTGCCAATACGTTTTAGCATAAATCCATTTTCGGACCAGTTATTAAAATCTCCAGCAATAAAAACAGATGTTGCTTTTTCGAAACCTTTTAGTTTAAACGTATAATTTGGGTTATATACAATTACTGTATTTACATCGCTTTTATTAATGGTTGCAGGCTCTGCATTAATAGTTTTGCCATCAACTATAAACTTGTATTCATAGTTACCATCTCCTAATGTATATTTTATTTGCCAACCATCGTTTGTTTTAATCATTGGTAATTCATAGTCTCTCCAGTTATTAAAACTACCTATCAAAAAAGTAGACTTGGCATTTGTATATCCATTTAGTTTAAACAAACGTGATACTCCAATTCTTTTAACAGAATTATACTGTCCAAATTCATTAGGATAAACATCTTTATTATCAGGGTCTGTCATCCAATTACCATCAACAATATATCTGTAAGTATGTGTTCCTTTAGGCAAATAAACTGGCAGCCACCAACCAGTTAATGTTGGCAACATTTTTATTTTATTTTCTTGCCAGTTATTAAAACTGCCAGATACATAAACGTTTCTAGCATTTTTATATCCTGTTAAGTGAAAGGATGAATTTGTTTTGTAATAAACAGAATTGGTATTGCCTTTATCATCGTTTTCAACTTGTTTATTATCTTCATCTAGTCTCCAATTTCCATCTATAACAAATTTGTATACGTGTTTTCCTGGGGCAAGTTTTACACTAGCTTTCCAACCATCTGTAGTTTTTTTCATCGTAATAGCTTTGGTTGCCCAATTGGTGAAACTGCCTACCAATAATACTTTTGAAGCATTCTCGTATTTATTTAAAACAAAATGCACAACAGAGTCTGTTACTTCAAAACTCTTTTTTGATTTAAAAATATTTATACCGAACTGAGATGCACTAATAGGCATTTCATCTGCTATAGAAAAAGCACCATTTAGTATATCCATTTGATGTAATGGATTTGTTAATACATCATCGCTGAACAAGGACTTGCTGATGATAAAATATTCTACATTATTTACATCAACTTTCCATCCCTTTTTTACAAGGGAATCGGCCATATTTTTTTTGATGAATTGCTTGATGTATAAATCTTGTAATTGGTATTGTTTTATAAACCCCTCAATGGTTGCATCATCAAGCTTTTTGCCTAGCTTGATATTCATTTTTCCATCTTTAATATAATATGATTTTTCGTTGGGTTGTGCAGTGGCATTGATTTGTATTAGTATTGAAAACAACAACACACTAAAGCAAAGTATTTGCTTTTTTAGATGGTATAGTATGTTATTTTTTATTTCCATAAATACATTTGATGTGTTACAAAGTTAAACCCAATTTTTTGTAAAGAAAGAAAATCAAAGCCAAGTATTCCATCTACACAACCTGTGTAAGAGAAACAGGTTTTCTCTAGGTTGGTTACAATGAATGGCAGAGAGTTGATGCTTTTATCGCCAATTTTAAAATCTTTCAAATCGCCCCTTAAGGCTTCAATTTTTTTGTTGCCAACACCAGTTAATAGAACCCTGCCTGTAACAGATAATTTATCAAAAACACTATTAGGTAATCTGCTATCCAATACATTAGTTTCTGCTGCACAATCGATAATTAGTTTTAATTTTTTTTCGGCGAGTTGTGTTTTAACAATAATGCGATTATCTGTAACCTCGAAAGGAATTGTGTTATACTTTGCAGTATCAACAAGTAATTTATTTTTATAAGTATTTGCTTCTTTTTTTTGAATAATATGAAAATAAATGAGATTTTTTTCGTAGTCGATAATCATTTCACAATCGTCAATAAAATGCATTCCAATTAAGCCTAAAATTTTAATACCTTTTGCATTTTCAATATGTCCTAGATTCACTAAGTCTGCCAGCACATTATATTCTTCTTTTTTGCCAAATTTGAAATCTTTGATACTAGTATGTTCTACGTTAGAAACTGTACCAGTAATGCCTTTTGTGTCGTCATCTGCATCTGTTGTTCTGGGATAGTCACGAAAAT
>JANYEB010000053.1 GCA_025363355.1 Chitinophagaceae bacterium
TGCCCAACTAGTGGGCAACAATTCTTCGTTTTTTATCATTTTGCTTAATGTATTGGCACCTCTAATTTGTTTAGCAACACATTTTTTGCAGAACTCCTTTTGAACTTCTTTGTATTTTTTATTATTTTTTTCTGCGTAATGAAAAATTAATTCGCAGTGTTGAAGATTGGTATTGCAGCCATAATGTATTACAGCATCCCCAGCATCAATATGATTTTGAATTATCTCTAATTCTGTTTCATAGTGAGTAGGCCAAAGAACGTGTGTAGAAAATACTGCTACTTTCATTTATTTACTCATAATCTGACTGTATGTAAATTCGTATTTGCTATAAGTAGCTTCATCTTCTGCATCAAAATCAAGTTTTTTAAACGGGGGATAAGTTTGCCCAAACATACTATTGGCAAACTCTATCTGAAAAATTAGTCTTTTATCTTTTGTTAAATCTTTGCCTTTATGTAAGCCTCTAGTATCAACTGCCATAATTGTACCTTTTTTCCCTCCCAACTCCATTAGGTTTTCCTTTCCGAAAGCGGCTTCAACTTCTTCATCTGTAAAACGTCCATCACGCTGTAATGTTGGGTGTAATTTTTTTTGACTACCACGAACATAGCAATGTGGTCCAGTTTCTCCATCCACATCGGTTAAATAAAAGAAGAATTTTATAAATTTTAATCTATCTAAATCAAAATGATACATTTGGGCAGCTTCTGATTTTCCTTTGCCAGCATAAGGTACACTCCACCACATTGCCAATAAATCTACAATGGGTTTAGTATTCAAATATTCTTGAGCAAATGCTAATAACGAAGTATCAAAAACAAGTTTTTGGATTTCTTTGCAGGCAATAATTTTATCCATTCCAAATTGATATACCGGAGATTTTATTTGATTCTCGTCAAATATCTCTTCTACATTTACAACATCAATTTTATAATCAGTTCCTGTGCTGTTTTCTGCAATTTTTCTGTATTTGCAAGGTGTGGTTTTTGCATATTCTACTATTCTATTTACTGCATCTTCGCTAAGTTTTGTATCAAATACAAAGTAACCATCTTGTCTAATACCTTCTAATGCTTTGTCGAAATTTTGCTTAGTTTTTAGATTCAAAACTCCATTTAGTGGATCTATATTATTGTATTTTGATTGCGACAATTTTGTACTTATAACATCATTCGATTTTCCTGCAGTAAAAACAAACAACTCCCTCATATCGTGGTATGCTTGTTCTGGCGTTTTGCCAGTTGCTTGTAAAATTTCTAAACCATTACTAATGCTTTTATATAATCTTGTTCTTTTTTTGTATGCTCTAAAAGCCCTTAAATATTTACGTATCATAATCTTTTTATTTAAAGTGATTGAGTGATTCTATCAATAGCTATAAAATTGTTTTTGCTGAATTTATAGCCAACAGTTTTTAATTCTATTACGTTATATCTTTCAGCTAAAAAACTAGTTGATTGAGATACTTTTTTTGCATTTGATATATCAAATATCATCTCGAAATTGGGTTTTGAAATATTGTATTCAAACTCCAATGTATTGTTTATAGTGACTGCAATTAACATGTTGTTTAAATTACCTCGTATATTGCCTTCAATAATCCATTTGCTGCAATCTTTTTTTTGCAAAACAACTATCGCCTCTTCTTCATACAATGCAAATAAATTTTCATCAACTCTTTCATCATCTTTTTGCATAAAACCTCTATAAAAATAAGGTAAGTGGTCTTTGTTACTGGCTTCAATTTGCATTAAAGGGTTAAAAATAATTCTGTTATTGATTATTTTATTATTGCCAACAACTATGCTATATGGTAATATATCAGTCGTAATACAAGCATTTGCACCAATTACTGCACCACGTCCTATATAAACACCTTGACGAATAAATGTTCCTATTCCAATCCAACAATCCTCCTCAATATGAACTTTTTTGGAATGTTTTTCTACTAATTGCTTACTGGTTAAGTGTAAAAAATCTTGATTTCTAATTAAATCAGGATTGCCTTTTTCAGCATAATGATTGCCTGATGAAATATAAACCATTGGTGCAAAAACACAATATCTTTCAATAACAACGTCTCCAATTATTTTACAATAATCTTGAATGGTTGAATACTGTTTAATAATAATTTGACTTCCAGAAATAACATTTAATTCAACACCCGTTCCTGTCCAAGTATTTGGTGCTAAAGAAATAAGTGATTTTTTATTGGAACTAGGAAACTTTGTTTCAGAAAGTATTAATTTATTGTAATTACCTATTCGAGAATTTTCTGCTAAATCTAAACACTCAAAATTTGAATATTCTAAGCCAGTTGGAAAGTAGCCGAACTTTTGTACAAATTTTTTTTTGTAGCGTTCATCATTTTTAAAATCAGCAAACTTTTGCATCAACATCCCCTTATGTCGATACAAATCTTTAAGCCACTTTAACAATATGATTATTTTCATTGTTTTAAGATATACATCTTACTATACAAAACGCTTCTGCAAAATTGCAGCCAACAGCAACGCCCCATCTTTGGGCTTGAATTTTTAACGCTTCTGGTGAGCGTGGATGTGGGTATGATCTTTTTTCAAATTCATAACTTTCCATTCCTTTTATCTTAGCATCAATATTTTTTTCAGAAACAGATACAAACATATTTGGAAGAAAATGTCTTGGGTCTGTTGGTGCTCTCCATTCAGTACCACTTGGCGTTTCAAAGCTTATAATTGTTTTTACTTGTTCGTGTGCCATTGGCCTGCAAGCTGTAATTACAGCTTCAAATGTTCGTTGATGGTCAACATTTACATCGCCACCGTGGTGAGTAAAAATTATCTCGGGATTGAAAGAGGCTTTTTCTTTTTCAATTACTTTAACAATATCTAGCATAGCAACTGTATCAAATCTATTATCTGCAAAATCGTAAATACTTACACTATGATAACCAATTGCAGCTTGTGCTATTTTTATATTGTTTCTATGAATTTCTAACTCGCTTTTCCATTGTTCAACATTTCTATTATCTGCCCTTGATGTAATGCCTTCGCCTAAAATAATAACGTGAGTAGATATATTAAATTCATTAATTAACTTATTCATTGTTGCACCCAAACCCAATAATTCATCATCGGGATGAGCCACAACAATCATTATTTTTTTATTTCTTAAAAATTCTAACATTAGCGTTTATACAATTTTGCTCGTTATTGAATTGAGCATTTGAAAAATCAAATTTAAAATTTTCCGTTTCTACAAAAGCATTTGGATAACCTTGGCAATCTAACATTCTAATGTAGTCATACACTTGGTTCAGTTCTTTCAAAGCATTCAAACTACTTTCTTCCGGTTTTCTTCTTTTAAAGATAACAGGATCACCAGTTTGTTGCATTGGTTCAATTTTTTCATCAATAATTTTTTCTATCATTGATTGAATTATTGGTGAAGCTCTCTCAAAAATTTCAGTAGCAGTTCCTTGCAATGAAAGCGTTTTTTTTAAATAAACATCACCAGTGTCTATGCCTTCATTCACTTGTATTGCTGAAATTTTTGTTTCTGCTAATCCCCTTACAATTAAGTTTTGTAATGGACTACCACCTCTTCCAAAAGGTAAATCTGTCATATGAAACACAATACAACAGTAGCTTTCAAAAACTTCTTTTGTAATAATATATGACCAATGAGGGATGAAAATTTTTGTTGGATTGATAGCCTTTAAATTTTCAGCACAAAACGCTTCTTTAGTTTTTATTCTTGTCCACGTTTCATTTGGTCTTGTTTGTAAGTATTCAAACAAGTCATCGTGCCAAGACTTAGCAGTTAATAAAATATAATTATTTATAGTATTTCCCATTTAAGTGGCGTGCCTGCTTTAATATCTTGACTTACTTTTTTACCTAGTATTGTTTCGTAATATTTGGGATGTAATCCATCACCAGGCCTTATTACTCTTACGTTTTCAGTTGTAAGTACATCGCCAATATTTATATTTTTCACAGCATATAAAGAACGTTTAAATGCCAGACTTTTTATTTCACTTTGTTGAATACCATATTGCACTACCCCTAAACTTTGCCAAGTTCTTTCTGTTTCAATAACCATTTGTTTTAACTCTTCTGGTTCCAATGAAAAAGCACTATCAACACCACCTTCAGCTCTGCTTAAACAAAAATGTTTTTCAATAACGGTCGCACCAAGTGTTGTTGCTGCACAAGGCACTCCAATACCCATTGTATGGTCACTTAACCCTATTTCACATTTAAATAATTCTTTTAAATGCGGTATAGTTTTCATATTAGAATTCTCTGGATTTGCCGGATAATTACTTGTGCATTTTAACAATACCAAATCATTACATCCATTTTCCTTTAAAACATTTACAGACTCACATAAATCTGCTAAAGAACAAGCACCAGTTGACATTATAATTGGCTTGCCAGTTTTTGCAACTTTTTTTAATAATGGATGGTCAATATTTTCAAATGATGCAATCTTATGAGCAGGTGTATTAAGAGTTTCTAAAAAATCTACTGCTGTATCATCAAACGGTGTTGAAAAACAAATTATATTGTTATCTGCTGCACATTTAAACAATTGTTCGTGCCATTCCCAAGGGGTATATGCTTCTTGATACAACTCATATAGATTTCTATTTTTCCATAATGATGTTTCATCTTTAATGTCAAAAAGACCCCCACTTTGGTTTATAGTCATTGTATCTGCAGTATAAGTTTGTAGCTTTACAGCGTGTGCACCACAACCTGCAGCAGTTTCAATTATTTTCAATGCTCTTTCGATAGATTGATTATGATTGCCACTCATCTCAGCAATTATAAATGGAGGGTTCTGATTACCAATTGTATAGTTTCCTATTTTCATATTAAACTGTTTTTGTTTTGCTTAATAATAATGTGTCGTTGTTATTATCGTTTTGTTTGTCTATGATAAACCCAGCTTTTAAAAAAGATTTAACCGATGTTATATTTTCTCTTTTAATATGTGCATTGATTTTATGTTGCGGGTTTATACACAAAAATTCATCTGTTGCTATTTGTAATAATTGTGATGCATAACCTTTGCCTCTTTGTGTTTCATCTATTGAAATATCAATAATTGCTATATTTTCATCACTTATTTCAACTCGTACTTGCCCAATGGTTATATTATTATCACTAAAAATTAGCATTAATTTACTGTTGTCATTGATAGCTTTTGTAAACCATTTTGTGTGTTCTGCAAGTGAAATACTATTTGTATTAAAAGATTGAATTCTTACTAATGGATTATTAACCCATTCAAAATATTGTATTACATCTTGAAAACTTGCTTTTCTAAAATGTATCATTTGTTATTTATTTTTGAATGAATAACCACATCTATAAATTTATCATCAAATAAAATGTGTTCTTGTAAAATAGCTTCTTTATCAAACTCAAGCATTTCGGCTTCTTCATATTAATTTATGTTTATTTCATAAAACCCGAATTATCATAAAGTAGAGAAAACATCTTGGATATTGGTATTGCTATTCATTGGTTTTTTTAAAATTTTTGCATCATTTGATGTAGCAAAACTCTTTTCAATTACATCATCATTAATATTCCTAAAATTTCCTAAACCAACAGCCTTATTATCTTTAACAAAACCATTATAAATAAACATTTGATTATTGGTATAATATCCAGTAAAACAAATTAGACCTCTTGTGTAAGATTCTAATAAAACTGTGCTTGCAGAAACAAGTGCATATTTACATTCATCCATTAAATTTACTATTTGAGTAGCTGATAGATTATTATAAAGTTTTATATTGTTGTTTTTGCTACTTATTTCCTCCAACTCAATCATCATTTTTTTAGGAAAAGATGATGAGCACATAATGTGCAATGTTTCTAAGTAATTTAGACTATTTAGTGCTAAAACTAATTTTAGTGTTATTTCAAAATAATCAGAGCCTCCTAAACTTATGAATGCATCATTTTTTTTATTAGCATTAATATTTCCAAAAAATGGCTCTCGTAAAATAGCATAGTCTAACCCAGTATAAACTTTAGTTTGTGGTTCTGTTTTATAAACTGCTTTATCTATTCCTGGAGCGTGGTTAATTATTGCATCTGCAACAAAATAATTTGTGGCTAAATCATCTATACAAACCAGTTTGCAATTTTGTTGTTTTATTGCTTGTTGATATTTTAGTCCAAAATAATAGCCATCTAAAACCACAATTTCATTTCCTGTAAGAATATCTCCTAAATCAAAATCAATTTCATCGGCTTTGCTTATTTCATCTGGGGTTTTAAAAGGCAACTCTCCATTTAAAATAACAAGTTCGTTGCAGCTTTTTTTAATTTCTTGTTCTATAAAACTGCTTGTAGCGTGGCAAGCAAAAATCAAGTAGTAATGATTTTTTAAAATATCTGCTAACGCCAAAAGCCTGTAAATATGACCAAAGCCTATTAAACTATTGCCATCTGCTCTTAAAAC
Source organism: Chitinophagaceae bacterium (assembly GCA_025363355.1). Classification (GTDB taxonomy): domain Bacteria; phylum Bacteroidota; class Bacteroidia; order Chitinophagales; family Chitinophagaceae; genus CAIVPM01. The sequence goes on from JANYEB010000053.1 coordinate 6,472, forward strand.
AACTCGTTGGTTACTGCTCATTAATCATTTTATATTTCAGTTCCGCCATTTTCCAGTCAGTTAAATTATCAATATCCTGTACTTTGGTTTCTTCTAAAATTATTGCACCACTATTATTTGTAAATAATTTTTGCTCTTTTTTAAATGTCATAACATTAAAAAAATAAAACATTCCTGCATCGTGATACAGGGATTGTAAATCTTGCGAACGTTTATGCAAATTTTCTTCCCACTTCATTGATATCTTATTTGCATCATCAATTTGTAAACAACGTTGAATGGGATAGCCAAATTTTACAACTGGAAAAACAGATGTATATTTTTTTTGTATTAATAATTCAAATGCTTTTTGTAATGTATTTATTTGTAACAAAGGACTTGTTGGGTAAATACAACAAGCATTTAAGTAATGCTTATCTATTTTTTCTAAATCAGCTATTACTTCTAACAAAACATCAGCAGTTCCTGCATAGTCATTTGAGTTTTCGTTACTACGTATAAAAGGAACAGTAGCTCCATATTTTATTGCAATTTCGGCAATTTCGGCATCGTCTGTAGAAACGATTATATCTTTAAACAAACCTGATTGTAAAGCAATTTCTATTGAATAAGCTATAATTGGTTTGCCCAAAAAAGGTTTTATGTTTTTTCTGGGAATTCTTTTACTGCCACCTCTTGCAGTTATAATTGCAATATTAGCATCCATTGTAAAACTCAAAAACAGATTTAATTACAAAATCTTGTTCATCATTGGTTAATGTTGGATACATTGGTAAGCTTAAACATTGACTATAATATGTTTCTGCATTTGGGAAATCTCCTTTTTTATAACCTTGTTGTTGATAATAAGGCATTAAATGTGTTGGTATATAATGCACTTGAGCAAAAATATTTTTTGTTCTGAGGTAATTATATAAACCCAATCTATTTTCTACTTCTACTACATATAAATGGTAGGCGTGCCCCTCAATATTTTCTGATTGACCAAGCAACCAAGAGCTTCCTGCAAAAGCATTTGCATATTTTGCTGCAATAGCTCTTCTTTTTTCTAACCCCTTTTCTGCTCTTTCTAATTGGGTAATTCCAAGTGCTGCTTGAAAATCAGTAAGTCTGTAGTTATACCCCAATTCTTGCATTTCCATATACCAACCTGGAAACGTTTCTACTTTTTCTGTTGTGTTTCCACTAGCCCATTGTGCATCATTGATAAATAAATCTGCATTTCTGGTGATGCCGTGGGTTCTAAGCACTAATAATCTATCGTATAATTCTTTATTGTTTGTAGTGATCATTCCTCCTTCACCAGATGCAATATGTTTTACTGGATGGAATGAGAATATTGCTAAATCTGCAAAATTTCCATTACCGCAATTTTGAGTTGAATTATCAGTTGATTTGAAAAAACCTCCAGGAGCATGGCAGGCATCTTCTATTATCCATAAACCATATTCATCTGCAAGTTTTCTAAATGCTTCTAAATTTACTGCACGTCCTGCAAAATCTACAGGAATAATGCCTGAATAAGTTCCTTTTGGTGCAGCTTCTAGTAACGTTTTTACAGATTGAATATTTAGTAGATATGTTTTTGGATCTATATCTGCAAACACAACTTCGCCACCACAATATTTAACACAATTTGCCGAAGCTGCAAATGTGATGGGTGTGGTAATCACTTTTTGCCCAGCTTTAACGTTTAAAGCCATTGCACAAAGGTGTAGTGCAGCTGTGCCATTTGCTAGGGCTACAGCATATTTAACGCCAATATATTTTGCAAAAGCTTCTTCAAACTCAGCAATTTTTGGTCCTTGAGTTAAATATTCTGATTGTAAAGTGGTAATTACAGCTTCAATATCTTGTTCAGAAATATATTGTTTACCGTAAGGAATTGATGAATTCATTTTACTATGCTTTAAAGTTAGGATCTAAATGTTGTATAATTAACTGTCTTAAACCATCAATTGTTTCCCATTCTGTATTCAATCCAGAACTATAATTAAACCCTTGTGGAACTAACTTTGCGTCAAAATTTTTAATATAATCGTTTAAATTCCAACAAGGAACTTGTGGCAAAATCACATAGTATTTACCAAGATCATAGGTTGTAAACGAATCTGAAACTGTAATCATTTCTTCGTGAACTTTTTCTCCAGGTCTTATTCCAATAATTTTTTGCTCACATTCTGGGCCAACTGCAGTTGCAACGTCAGTAATTTTATAAGAAGGTATTTTAGGAACAAATAATTCTCCGCCCCAAGCAGTTGCTAAAGCGTGTAATACCATTCCAACCCCATCTTGTAATGATATATTGAACCTTGTCATATTAGGATCTGTAATAGGCAGAACACCTTCTTTTCTTTTCCCCATAAAATATGGTATAACAGAGCCATTTGATCCCATTACATTTCCATATCTTACAACAGAGAATTTAATATCTTTCTTACCTTTTATGTTGTTTGCAGCTATAAAAAGTTTATCAGAGGTAAGTTTTGTTGCACCATATAAATTAATTGGGGCACAAGCCTTATCTGTAGAAAGTGCTACAACTTTTGTTACGTCACTACTTAATGATGCTTGAATAACATTTTCTGCACCTCCAACATTTGTTTTAACACATTCGTCAGGGTTGTATTCTGCAATATGAACGTGTTTCATTGCAGCTGCATGAATAACGTAATCTACATCTATAAATGCACGCTTTAAACGATCTAAATCCCTTACATCGCCAATAAAAAATCGAATAGCTGGATATTTATCTGCGGGATATTCCTGAGCCATTTGAAACTGTTTTTGCTCGTCTCTAGAATAGATAACTAGTCTCTTTACATCTGGCCACTTTTCAAAAATAGTTTTTGTAAGTTCTTTACCTAAAGAGCCTGTACCTCCTGTAATTAGGATTGATTTATTTGATAACATTGTTTAAAATATTAAATGATTGTATATTTCCGTTTCCAAAATCCCATTCATAAGGTATGAATGGTGATACTGAGTCCATTGCAATTTCTTCAGCCATAGGTTTAGTAATGCCCAAATCAACCATTCGAGTTGAAATATTAAAGTAGCCTATTTCTTTAGTAGTCATTAAAAAGGTTTTGCAATCGTATGACCGCATACCAATTCCTAAAAAATATTCTTGTGGAAGCAATGGAATACTTCTAAAAGTAATACTAAGTTTGTTTAACCCTTTTTTTAAATCTGGCATTTGATTTCCATCTAACATTGTATTTCCAATCGTTATAAATCCATTTTTTGATTTAATACCAACTGCAATATTGGGCTTGCTTATATCTTCATCAGATTCTAATTCTAAATCAACTATCAAATCATCTCCTGTATTAAAAATTTCAGTAGCTCTTCCTGTTTGATTGCTTAATCTAATACTTCTAATAAAAACAACTTCCGATTTATCAAGCTTTGCAGAGGTAAAATAACCTTCTGCTGCATCACTTTTTTTGAAATATTGATTTATAACATCATCAATTTCTCCATAAATTTTAGTTTCACCATTTTCAAGTAATAAGCCTTTCGTACACAAATTTTTAATTGCCCCCATATTGTGGCTAACAAATAAAACAGTTCTACCTTCTTTATTGCTAACATCTTTCATTTTCCCCAGGCACTTTTTTTGGAATTCTGCATCACCAACTGCTAAAACTTCATCTACAATAAGAATTTCACTTTCTAAGTGTGCTGCTACAGCAAAAGCCAAACGTACATACATTCCTGATGAATATCTTTTAACGGGTGTATCAATGTATCTTTCTACACCACTAAAGTCAACTATTTCATCAAATTTTTTTGTGATTTCTTTTTTGGTCATTCCTAATAATGCACCATTTTGAAAGATATTATCTCTGCCACTCAACTCTGGGTGAAACCCTGTGCCAACTTCAAGCAAACTAGCTATTCTTCCTTTTACCTTTAAACTTCCAATAGTTGGCAAAGTTGTTCTGCTAAGTATTTTTAACAATGTGCTTTTACCTGCTCCATTTCTACCTATAATTCCAAGTACATCGCCCTGATTAACAGTAAAATCTATATTTTTTAAAGCCCAAACATATTCACTATTTCCCTTTGTAGTTCTATCATTAGCCTCCCCAATTTTTAGAAACGGGTCTTCTTTGCCACGAATTTTTGCCCACCATCTATTCAAATCATGAGAAACAGTACCAGTTCCTATTTGACCAAGCCTGTATTGTTTTCCTAGATTTTCTATTTTTATTACTGTGCTCAATTTTTATTAATTTAAATTAGGGGTTTCTTAATTTATACAGTGTCTATAAAAGTTTTATCTGTTGCGTTAAATACTATTAATCCAGTAAATAAAAGCACCACTGACACTATAAATGAATATAAAATCATTCCATAATCAACAACCCCTCCCAATAAACTCTTTCTAAATGCTTCGATTACTGGTGATATAGGATTATATGCTATAAAGCTATAGTATTGAGGTTTGTTTTTCTGTAATGTTGCTAAAGAATAAATTACTGGTGAAGCATACATTAGCAATTGTACACCAAAGGTTACAAGGAAAGTTAAATCTTTATACTTTGTTGTTAGAGAAGAAACAATCATACCAATACCCATTCCCAGATTCATGATAATTAACACTAAAAAAGGCAATAAAATAATATTATAATTCAAATTCAGTGTTGTTTTATGAGTAATAATAAAATATCCATATATGAATATTAACAGCAAAAACTGAATACAAAGTTTTAATAAATTAGAAATTACCTTTGATAGCGGCATAATAATTCTTGGAAAATAAACTTTTCCAAAAATTGCAGCATTTGCAGTAAAAGTTGTGGAGGTAGATGTAATTGCCTCTGAGAAATAGGTCCAAAGTACTATACCTGAAAGATAAAACAATATTTTTGGTTGACCATCTGTTGAGATTTGAGCTATATTACCAAATACTACTGTAAAAACTAAAGTAGTTAAAATTGGTTGAATAAAAAACCATATTGGACCAAGAATTGTCTGCTTATAAACCGATACAATTTCTCTTTTAATAAATAAAGACAATAGGTCTCTAAACCTCCAAATCTCTTTGAAATCAATTTGAAATAAACTTGTTTTAGGGGAAATTTCAATGTCCCATTCTTCTGTGTTGGTCATCTATTTATCTTTTTGATTAAATTATATTAAGATATTGTTCTATACAAGTTATAATATTCGTTTGCAATTTTTGTTTGTTGGAATCTATTTACGTTTTTATACCCATTTTCTATCAACTGTTCTCTGTAAACATCATTATTAATAACTTTCAAAAATCCGTTTTTAATAGACTCAATGTCAAATGGATTTACAAATTCAGCAGCATCAGCCCCAATTTCTGGCATAGATGCAACATTGCTAGTTACAACTACTCTACCTGTTGCATTTGCTTCAACTATTGGCATTCCAAATCCTTCCAAGGTTGATACAAAAGAGACAACATCACATTTTTTGTATAAATCCGCAACTTCTTTATCAGATATTTTTTTGTCAATATTTTCAAAGTCTATTTCATTTTTTTTTAAAATTGAGATAGTTTCAGAATCTAAGTAACCTAAAATAACATACTTACATTCAACGCCTTTTAAGGCTTGTGCAACCCGCTTTATATTTTTATTTTCTGCGGTTCCTATTTGAAGAATTAGCGGTTTTTCTTTGTTGAACTCTTTAATGTTTGGTTGATGCACTTCTGGCACAAAAACATAAATCACCTTAATTCGATCTTCAGGAAAATCAATATAATTTAATAAGTCTTGTTTTGTTGCATTTGAATTAACAGTGATAATTTCTGATCTTTTTGCAGGTAACGTGTACCAAAAAAATTTAACTATTTTAAATTTTATACCACTTAGTCTCTGCAAAAAACCACAATCGTGTATTGTTAGTATTGTCTTTTTTTTTGACAAGAAGGTTGCAATAAAATGAATATCCCCTGTAATGTGGTTAATATCTTGCTGATAAAAAAAAGCCTCAACTGTATTATATAATCTTCTTAAAACTCCTTTGCTTATAAATTTAGAAACTTTAAGGTTAATCTTAATATCGGTTGGCTGTAAATTTCGAATACCCCAAAAATAGCTTTCTATGCTATAATTGCCATGCTTTCGCCTTTTTCGTTGAAAATGTACTACGTTAATCATTCAAATACTAACTTAATCTAAATCATTTATTGCAGATAATGATTCTTTTGATGCTATTAGAAATATTGCCCATAATCTGGCAAAATTCAATTTTCCTTTCAAAAAATAAGAATTAGCCCAACTAGGAACTATCATCGGATTTTGAAAAATTTTCATTTGTTTAAACCAATTTCCAAAAGGAAATGTAAATCCTTGTTTAGGTCGGTTCCAAATTTTTTCTGGTAATTCATTTATGTAAGCATCAACCAATAATTGCTTTGTTTTACTTTGACTAAACTTAATACTTGGGTGTAAATTGTTTACATAAGTCATTAAATCTATATCTAAGAACGGGACTCTTAATTCTAAGCCATGCCACATACTTTGTATATCGCTATCTTTTAGCAATTGACTTTGCATATAAATTGCCGTTTCATAATAAGTTGCTTTGTTTTGAGAGCCCAGTATCGAAATATTTTCTTGAAAAGAAAATAAATTGAGTTCTTTCCAAACAGCTTTTTCAGTAATCTCTAAAATTTTAGCAACATCTTTTGGTGTAAATAAGCCTCTATATAACAAATACTCAGACGCATCAATATTTTCGCTTAAAAAATCGAGTTTTTTATTTGGATATGAATTGTTGATAAAAGAAGGTAAGAATTTATTTATTATCGCCAAGCGTTTGTAATGATTGAATTTAGTGGCTCTATTAATTGAAGGGTAGCCACCAAATATTTCATCGGCTCCTAATCCACTTAAAACTACTTTTAATCCATTTTTTTGAGCATACTTGCATATAAAGTGTGTATTAATGGCATCGGTTGATGGTTGATCTAAACTTTCGTAAATATCACTCCAACTGCTGAGAAACTCCTCTTTTGTTATTTTATAAAAGTGATGCTTTACACCTGTTTGTTGAACGATAATTTCTTGAAATTCTTTTTCAGAGTACTTTTCATCGTCAAAATAAATACTAATCGTCTCTACAACTGACTTTTGTTGCTTTTGGGCAATAATGGCTAAAATGCTGCTATCAATTCCACCACTTAAAAAAATACCAATAGGAACATCTGCAATTAAATGCCTTTTTACTGCTTGATTCACTAAATCCTTGATTTTTTTAACTGCAGCTTGATAAGGAACTATATTATTATTATACTTGTAACTGTAAAATGATACTATTTTTTCCTCTTTAGTTTTAAGGTTTATTTTTATGTAGCAGCCACTTGGCAAAGGCTTAACACCTTTTAAAGTAGTTACAGGGTCTGGTAAAAATCCAAAGGTTAAAAACCATATTTTCCAGTTTGGATTTTCTTGCCAATTTTCATCAATTGCTTTTATTCCTCTTATTTCCGAGGAGAAAAATACATCTTCGTTATTATATCCAATGTACAAGGGTTTAATACCTGCGTGGTCTCTTGCTGCAAATAGTGTTTGATTTGTTTTATCAATTAATACAAAAGCAAACATTCCTTTGAGTTTAGGTAGCATATCTGCACCCCATTCTTTATAACCCTTGATCAGTATCTCTGTATCAGATTTAGAATTAAAATAATGTCCCTTGCTTTCTAATTCTTTTTTAAGTTCTTGATAATTATAAATTTCTCCATTAAATACAATTTCAATATCTGTTTCTTCATCAACCATTGGTTGATGACCACTTGGAGATACGTCTATGATTGAAAGCCTGCGATGCCCTAGTGCATAACCCAAATCAGTATTAATAATGTGTCCAAAATCATCTGGGCCACCTCTGTGCATAGCTTCTGTCATTGCATAAATTCTAGCGTCTTCAGAACTTATTTTATTACTAACAATGGCAGCTATTCTACACATTATCTTTTAATATGCTTTTTTATTGCCACCAGAAGATTTTGAACCAAAAAGAGCTTTATAAACAGTTTTGAAGAATTTTTTTATTGGCCCTGCTTCTGACAAATCATCAAAATAGTGACCTGATGTTTTATTAACATAACCATAACCATAGCCTTTTCCATAACCATAACCATAGCCATAACCATAGCCATAGCCATAACCATAGCCATAACCATAATAGCCATAACGTGCACCCACTTTAACGTCATTAATAATTAATCCCATATTCGGTAATTTAACTCCTTTATATATGTCGTCAATAAAATCAACTTGCTTTTTTAGTGTGTATCGTTGACGAATAACATACAAAGCAGCATCTGCATAGTCTGCAATTGTAAATGTATCACTTACTAGTCCTACCGGAGCAGAGTCAATAATTACATAATCATATTCAGCTTTTAACAAATCAAAAAACTCCTTCATATGTGTTCCCAACATTAATTCAGATGGATTTGGTGGAATGGGTCCACACCCATAAATATGTAGCGTTGGATATTGTTCAAAAGTGTAATACAAATCGTCAAGTGTATTTGTTTGCCCAATTAAAAAATTACTAATACCCATTTCTTTCTTTTCAACACCAATACTTTTTATGATTCTTGGTTTTCTAAGGTCAAACTCTAATACAGCAACTTTTTTGCCCGATATTGCTAATACAGCACCAAGATTTAGTGTTACAAAAGATTTGCCCTCACCACTAATTGATGATGTAACCAATACTGTTTTTTTATCTCCGGTAAGTAAAAATTGTAAATTGGTACGTATTATTCTAAATTGTTCAGATATAATACTTCTGCTTTTATGCTGAACCACAAAAGCCTTGGTATTGCTATAGTGTCCAACTTCACCAATAAATGGAGCTTTTGTTTTTTTAGTAATATCTTCTCTACTAGTTACTTTATCATTCAATAACGTTTTTAAATAAATTATCAAAATAGGAATTACTAAACCTAAAATTATTCCATATAAACGCCATTTACTCTGATTAGGTTCAAAAGGATTATCAGGAATATCAATTTCATCATATTGTTGATAGTTGGATACTGTTGCTGCTGACGTAACTAAGGTTTCTTCTCTACGTTGCATTAAGTATATGTAAATAGCTTCCTTAATATTTTGATCTCTCAGAACACCTCTAGTATCTTTTTCAAAATCTGCAGCACCGCCAAACATTTTTCTCAAGTTTTCATCGTTGTCAAGAAGCTTTTTTCGTTTCTTTTCCAAATCTGCATTGTAATCATTTAGCCTCTTTAACAAGTCATTTTTTGCTTCCTCTAAACCAATCTTAGATCTTATGATAATTTCACTATTGGTACTTAATTCTTTTTCAAGATTTGCTAGTAATAATTTATTTTGATTAAATGTTGTAATTAGAAAAGCTACTGTTGGATCATCAATTCCTAGATAAGAGGGAACAAAATCGGCATCATTTGTTTCTCTAATTCTCTTTTGTAACTGTATTACAGCATCTGTTTTTCCAAGTATATCTATATATAATTTTGTATTTTCATCAAACTCTCTTGTTTTCCCAGCTAACAACTCCTTTTGATAAAAAATAGGATTAGACTTTTTAATAGCAAGCGACTTTTCCTCTACTCCATCTAGTTCATTTTTTACAACATCCAAACGACTATTAATAAAATTTACTGTTTTCTCAGATGCTTTATTTTTGTCTGTAATATTTTGGTTAATATATCCATTAACCAATGCATTTAAAATATCGCCTCCTCTTTGCGGATTATCAGAAACAAATGAAAGAACAATAATTGACGTTTTTGTGCTTAAGGGACTAATTGATAAGCTACCATACAACTCCCAAGTGGTATTCTTTAGTGGATTCCATGTTATTTGATATATAGTTTTACTATTTTCCGTTATAGAAATATTGTTTATTATCAATTTTGCACCCAAAAATTCAAATGGATTATTCCACAAAAAAGAAATTTTTTCTTGCGATTTCCCAACTCCAACTTTATATAGGCTGGCACCATCTTTCGTGATATCTTTTAAAGTAAATGAGTAACTTCTATTAGAATCTGCAACACTTTTAAATAATATTTGAAAAGGAATTGATGAGCCGTATACTTCAGATTTTTTTACATTTCCCTCTTGAAAGCATCTAACATTAAAAGCATTTTTTTCTACAATAGTCCTTAAGAATATTTTGGACTTCATTAGCTCCATTTCATTGTCTATATTTATTTTTTTACCACCAAACAATGCTGCATCTATTAAATCTCCGCTTCCACTACTTCTCATAGACCCTCCTGATTTTTCATCCCCTTTAACCAGTAAAGTTGCAGAACTTTTGTACTTTGGTACTAAATACCTGACATATATGTAAGATGCAGTAATACACAACGCCAGACTAACTATGAACAGTGGTAAGTATGAAAGATACAGAAAGAGCATTTCTGTTGGAGTCGATTTTTTTTCCGACTCAATTGCTAAAATATTATCGCTTTGTGACATTTATTTTTAAATTATTTGAGTTGTGTGTAAATTGTGCCTATAGACGCTTTAATATTATATAGGTGTTTAGCAAAACAGATGCGGTAGAAAGAATTTGCAATGCAATCTGAAGATTTCTTTCGGAATTAGGGTCTCTACCAACTGTTAATAGTTTGCTTCTGTTTGCACCAACATAAATGACATCGTCTTCGTGCAAATAAAAAACTGGACTATTTATAAAGGAAGTATTTCGCAAATCAATTTTATAAGTTTCATACTTTTCGTCTACTTTCCTTATCACCAAAATATCTTCTCTTTTGCCATTATCTGTTAAATCTCCCGCCTCAGCTAGAGCATCTAAAATATTCACATTTTCTTTTTGAAATGCTACAACACCAGGTCGCTTTACTTCTCCTAAAATATTTACCTTAAACTTTACAAATTTTACTACAATTACTAAAGGATTTTTAACTTCACTTGCAAGCATTTTTTGTACTGTATCAGCTAATTGCTTTGTTGTTAGATCTACTGCTTTTATCTTCCCAATTTTTGGCATATCAATGTTACCCTGCTCATCAATTGTATACATCATATTACTAGCAGCTGCAGCAGTGCCCATAGCCATATTGAACAAAGCAGCATCTTCTTGTCTTATAGACCCAGCTATTACTTGAACTCTCAACACATCATTTACCTTTAATTTTGGCTCTACAAAAGTTATACTTTTAACACTATCTAAGCCGCTTTGAAAGTAATTGAAATTTTTATTAACCCTTCTTTCAGAATTACAAGAAAGTAATGAGATTATAATACTTATTGCTACCAGAATAGTAAGTACTTTTTTTTGTTTATTCATATAATAATTTTTTTGAAGTAAAAACAGCTCCGCCACATCAGTCCCATAATATAGTATATAGACTGTAGAAATATAAAAAATGCATCTCACTAAAATGCTTAGAGTAGATGCACAAATAACTAGATTATACACGAAACTCTCTAAATACAAACAGAAAATCAAATACTTACATTTATGAAAAAGAACATTTAAACCTGCTGTTAAAGAGAGGAGTCGCAAAGCTAACAATAAAATTTCAGAAAAAGTATGTTAATCTGTCTTAACATTGCTACAGTTTAGCTCGTTTAGAATTTATAATACGCAATTTTTTCACTTTCGGTTGCTTATGAATAACAGATTTTTTTCATTAGATATTTTTAGGGGTGCTACAGTTGCTTTGATGATTTTAGTTAATAATCCTGGCAATGGCAATTTTGTTTTTATCCCATTAGACCACGCAGAATGGCAAGGTTGCACTCCAACAGATTTAGTTTTCCCTTTCTTTTTATTTGCAGTTGGCAATGCAATGGCTTTTGTTATGCCTAAGTTCCACCAACTTGGACAATCCTATTTTTTTAAAAAAGTTATTAAGAGGAGCATTTTAATTTTTATAATTGGGTTATTGCTAAATTGGTGTCCCTTCTTTATTTGGGATAATAACCAACTAATTTTAAAACAATGGTCATTTATTAACAAAGATGCTAATGGAAACTTATTTGAAGATGGGGTTAGAATTTTAGGCGTTCTTCAAAGAATTGCAATTTGTTATTTTTTTGCAGCCCTTATAGCCTATTATTTTAAACCCAAAACAGCACTCATCATAAGCTCAATTATTTTATTGATTTATTGGTTAATGTGTTGGTCTTTGGGTACTACATCGAATCCATATACTATAACTAGTTTTTTTGGAAATAATATTGACATTGCAATCCTAAGTAAAAACCATTTATTGCACATTGATAAGGTTGATGGCAAGGTTTTTCATTTCGATTATGAAGGTTTAACAAGTTCTATTGCAGCAATTGTGCAAGTTCTTTTTGGATATTATGTTGGATATTATATTCAAAAAAAAGGCAAAACTTATGAAATGCTATCCAATTTATTTGTTGCAGGAACAATGTTACTTTTAGTAGGATATTGGTGGGATATGGTTTTTCCTATCAGTAAAAAAATGTGGACTAGCAGTTACACAGTTTATACCACAGGTTTGGCGATCATCACAATTGGTGTATTGATTTATTTAATTGAATTTAAGAATATCAAAGGCGTTTGGGCTAGGTTTTTTGACGTATTTGGCAAAAACTCCTTATTCATCTTTGTTCTAAGTGGTTTTTTACCAAGAGTATTTAAATTAATTAGAATCCCCGATTTTGATGCAACAGGAAAACCCGTTTTTCTAACCCCATTTTCTTGGTTTTATGAACACATTTGCAAAAATGTCGCAAGCGACTTAAGAATTGGTTCGTTGCTTTATGCAATCATTCTAATCTTCTTTTACTGGTCTATTTGCTATTTATTAGATAAAAAGAAAATCTACATAAAAGTTTAAGTATGTTTTCAAAATTAAATAACAAATACCCCGAGGCTTTTTTTATAGCCAAGCTATTGACATTGTTTTCAATTTTCTACTTTGGTACAGAGTTTTGGATTGGCATAACTGCTAAAGGTGGTTTATATAGCCCCTTTTGTGATAATTATTTAAACTATATAAGAGGATTGAGACTGCTCATTTTAAAAGGAGCTGCTGTTATTTGTCTATTATTTGGTTACGAGACAACTATTATAGATACAACTTCTTTAAAAATAATTGGTGGCTTACAAGTAAATATGGTTTATAGCTGCATTGGCTATGGTTTGTTAAGTTGCTGGGCAGCGTTTATCATTGCATTTCCTTCAAAAACAAAAAAAAAGATAATTTGGCTTTTTGGCGGTTTTATTATCATTTGTTTTGCAAACATTATTCGAGTTGCTGGCTTGCTTATGCTTGTAAACAAAACAAAAGATATTTCACAATTTAGCAACCATCACGAAATATTTAATGCAATAGCTTATTCAATAATTATCGTGCTTCTCTATTTCTACACAAAAAATAAAGCCGAAAACTCTCCTAAAACCAAATAATTGTAGTTTCTTCAAAGGTTTTCCCATTAAAACTTTTTATTGCGACATTCATTCACATACTTTTGCGAGTTGCACTTTCGGAAATTATGAATGTTGAATTATGAATCTAATCATCAACATTATCATTCATAATCCATCATTCACAACTCTTAACTATATAATGGCTTTACCTTATCTCATAAAACGTATTTACAACAGTAGTTCCGAAGAAGTTGTAAGACGTGGCAAAAGAATTCACAGCTCTGGCAATTCCATTGAACTTTTAGAGTATGATGAATTAATGGGCAATATTGTTTTTAGAGTTAAAGATGATGGCTACAACACATATTACAAAGTCTATCTTAATCAGTTCAGACAAGAGAAATCATTATCACTGCGATGCAGTTGTCCTTATAATTTAACAGAAGTTTGTCGTCATAAAGCAGCTGCTCTTTTTCATTTGCAAGACTTGCTCGACAGAAATATGTTAGGCAACAACGAAATTGAATACAACCAAAAGCATACGGTTGTAAAAATGAAGCAGCTTGATTTAAAAATGCTTCGGATGTTTAGTAGTGTTGAAGGTTTTATTGCTGCCGAGGAATTTTTGCGTACCAACAAACCAAAAATTCTTGATGCAAAAGACGAAACCGTTTGGGCTCAGGTAAATGAAAGTGGTAAAGAATACAAGCTACTCATTAGAAAAAATGAAGAACGAAATTTTGATACAAGTTGCACCTGCAATACAGAAACAAAACATCCGCTTTGTATTCATAAGAATATTTTACTACTACATTTATTAACCAAACACGGTGCAAACTATTTTGATAGTATTAGAAATTGGGATGCTGTTAAAGACAAACTTCTCTCAATTTATGGCTATTCTTTAAAAGATGATTTAACAAACAAATTTGAGTTTGCTTATGAAAATGGGCGTCCTTTTTTGCGTGTTTTAGACAACACCATTAAAAGAGTTGCAACACCAACAGAACTTGCACCCAAGCCAAGCTATTTTGATAAAGTCTCTTTAGTTCCTGAACCAATAGTTATTGAAGAATATGTTGATACTAAACCCAAACTTCCAGATTATAAAATAGGAATTGTGTTTGCTGTTAATCCAAATCAATACCCTTTTTTACAAATTGATTGTATTCAAGGTATGCCTAATGAAACCAACACTTCTTTTATTTCTAAAGTTGAAAAATTAGATTTAAACAAATACATTAATCTAGATTTTTTTGATGAAGATGATAAGCAACTTATTCAGCAATTAAGAAAATTATTACCTGCCGAAATAAGTAAATACATTAACCGAAATTCTCCATTTGGTGGGGTGTGGGAAAACATCATTCAAAATTATGATGAAGAGCTGCCCGAAGAAACAAGAATTTTAATTGCAGAATATCTTCATCCTAAATTAAAAAAGCTTTTTATAGAGCAAAGTAGTAGTTGCTACTTGTTTTTATTGCCAGAAAAGAAAGTTTTTAATTCTGCCAATATTGAAAACATCAGCGTTTCTCAACAACCCATTTCGCCATATTTCATTATCAATAAAAATGGTGATGAATATGATGTTGAATGCAGGGTTAAATTGCCTTTGCTTGATTTGAATGTGAATGAATCTGAAAATGTTTCTCCTTTATTCTTTCAATCTCACGAAACATTTTTTCTTTGGGATAAAGCCGAAGACATTAATGTAATAGATAAATTTTTACCAAAAGGTAGCATAACTATTAGCAAAGAAGACTGGAATGAACAACTGCAAGACTTTATTCTACCATTATCAAAAGAATACGAAGTTCAGTTTGGTAATTTACAAAGAGAAGAGGTTAAAAATATTAAGCCCGAGATGAAAATTATGCTGAAAGAAAAAGGCGAGTATATGATATTCGAACCTTTGTTCAGCTATAATAATTACATCATAAAACAAAGTGATAAGGATAAAGTAATTCTGCCTTTTGAAGATAGATTGCTCATCATTCAAAGAAATGTTCAGGCAGAAAATGAATTGGTAGAAAAGATTCAGTCTTTGCATTCAATGTTCCTGAAACCCAATAACAATCACACTTTAGCTTTAAAAGGTGTCGAGGTTTTAAAGAACAATTGGTTCTTTTTATTTATAGATGCTGCCAAGGAAATGAGTGTGCCTGTTCACGGATTTGATAGTTTAAAAAACTATCGTTTCAACACATCTCGTCCTTCAACAAAAATATTTATCAGCAGTAATACCGATTGGTTCGATGCTAAGGTTGAAATAGATTTTGGTGGTCAAAAAATTACTGTTGCTGATGTTAAAAAAGCTCTTGCTAACAAACAACAATTTGTTCCTTTAGCTGATGGAACCTTAGGTATTTTGCCTGAAGATTGGATTAGAAAATACAGTTTGCTATTTAAAGTTGGTGAAGGCAAACAAGACAATATGAAACTAAGCAAATTTCAGTTTAGTGTTATTGAAGATCTTTATAGCCAACGTGACGAGGAAGAATTATTTGTGCAGCTTGAAGAGAAATACGACAAGCTTCGCTATAATTACGAAATAAAACCCGTGCCAACACCAGCCCATCTTGAACCCATTTTAAGACCTTATCAGGCAAGTGGATTTCAGTGGTTGAATTATTTACGTGAAGTGCAATGGGGTGGTATTTTAGCAGATGATATGGGTTTGGGTAAAACCATTCAAGCTCTTAGTTTTCTGCATCATTTAAAAGTAGAAAATGGCAAACTAAAAGCATTGGTTGTTTGTCCAACTACGTTGATGTTTAACTGGCAAAATGAGATTAAAAAATTTACACCCGACCTTAGCTACTATGTGCATCATGGTGGTGGCAGAATGAGAGATGATCTAGGCGAAAAAAAGGCAGATGTTATTATCACAACTTATGGAACATTAAGAAGCGATGTAAAAGAGTTTATGGAATTAAACTTAGATTATGTTATTCTTGATGAAAGTCAGGCTATCAAAAACCCAGGCAGTAAAGTAACAAAAGCTGCTTGCTTGTTAAAAGCTAAAGGTCGTTTATGTTTAAGTGGTACGCCTCTGCAAAATAATACGTTTGATATCTTTGCTCAAATGAATTTCCTAAATCCAGGAATGTTGGGTAGTCAGGAATTTTTTAAATCAGAGTTTGCTGTGCCTATCGATAGATTCGGCGAAAAAGATCAGAAAGATCATCTACGAAAATTATTATATCCGTTTATTTTAAGAAGAACCAAAGAGCAGGTGGCTAAAGACTTGCCTGAAAAACAAGAGATGGTTTTGTTTTGCGAAATGGGTGATGAACAACGCAAAATTTACGATGCTTACCGCAACGATTTTAGAGATAAAATTCTAGGAGTGGTGCAAGATCAAGGCATACAAAAAAGCCAGTTAACCATTTTGCAAGGCTTAATGAAGCTGAGACAAATTTGTGATAGCCCTGCTATTATGAAAGAAACGGATGGAGAAAAATATCCTAATGTATCGGTGAAATTAGAAGAGCTTGGCAGAGAAATCAGCGAGAACATCAGCAACCACAAAGCCCTTGTATTCTCTCAGTTTCTAGGAATGCTGGCATTGATAAAACAAAGATTAAAAGTACTTGAAGTGGACTTTGAGTATTTTGATGGAAGTTCAACTGCTGCAGAGAGAGAAAGAGCCATCACCCGTTTTCAGAACGATGAAAATTGCAGGGTATTTTTAATATCATTAAAAGCAGGTGGCGTGGGTTTAAACCTTACCGCTGCCGATTATGTATATATTGTTGACCCTTGGTGGAACCCTGCTGTTGAACAACAAGCAATAGATAGAACGCATCGTATTGGGCAAACCAAAAACATATTTGCATATCGTATGATTTGTACAGATACTGTTGAAGATAAAATTTTAAAACTACAGGAGAAAAAACGCAAACTAGCAAGTGATTTAATTACCGATGATGAAGGATTTGTAAAGAGTCTCACTAAAGAAGATGTGGAATATTTGTTTAGTTAGGAAAATACAACGACTTAAGCCCTGCACAATGTGCAGGGTTTTGTTTTATATAAACATTTACATTTGTTGAATGATTACGCAAATAGATATTAGTAATTTTAGAAGCATTAAACAGCAGAGTATTCCTTTAAAAAAATTGAATATTTTGTATGGTGCAAATGGAAGTGGCAAAAGCAGTGTGGCTTATGCCCCTTATGTGATGCGTAATTTTTTTGCAAATCCAAATCAACGACTGAATAGTTTATTTAATTTAGGATTTATTAATTTAGGAGGGATAGATAATATTCTAAATAAAGAAGAAAATAATTATGGATTCGAAATAGGTCTAACCTTTAGCCAATTTGGAGATAATTACGATAGTCCTTCTGCATTTTTTCGCAGCGAATTGCCAATAATTTACAAAATCTATTTTGCAAAAGACAATACTGCTACAAGTTCTTTTGTTTGGAATGACCAAATCGCTATTGACATTGATTTGCCATACAATAATTTTTTGCATCAAGAGGTAAATTTTGATAAAATAAAAACTCTTTGGAATGGTATTTTTATGACGGGTATTGAATCACACAAATCAGAATTGAAGTCTCAAATTTTTAATGAGGGTATTGAAGAAATAAAAAATATTGAAGTTATTTCGGTTCGTCGTGGTTTTTTTAATCCTATTTTTTCAACTGAGTTTACAGATGATTTAGAATCGAATTTTGCTCTTACAATTAGAAATGAAGGCATAGATTTTGAAACAAAAATTGACCATTACTTCAAACAAATATTTAATAAAACATTTCGCTTTGTTGCTATTCCAGGTTCTACATCATTCTACCTTAAAACACAAAATAGTAAAGGCTTAACAACAGATTTAGTAAACGAAGGATTTGGTGTAAATCAAACGGTTTATATGTTGGCTAAGCTGCTTAAAAAAAATACTTCATTGGCTTTTATAGAAGAACCAGAAATTCATTTACATCCATCAGCACAGGCTAAATTGGTTGATGCTTTTATTGATATTGTACAAAAAGAAGACAAACAAATATTCCTATCTACACACAGCGAAAACATTGTTTCTACGGTGCTTGCAAAGATTGCAACTGGAGAATTAAACAAAGATGATGTGCAGTTTTATTTAGCCAAGTTTGAAGATGGAGAAACGAAAATTATCCCACAAGAAGTAAATGATAAAGGACAAGTTGAAGGCGGTTTAATGAGCTTTATGGAAACAGAATTATCCAACCTTAAAGCAATGCTTGGCATTTAATTTATTATGGGCAGAGGTAAAGAATTGCTTATCGACGAATGGTTTTATTTTCATTTTGCTAATGAAGAAAAGTTAAAGGATGTAACAAGGCTTTTCATTAACATATTTGAGATATGTGATAAAATTATTTTAAAGAGAGGAACACCCATTGATAAAAAGTTCTACGAACTTGCCGAAATATCAGTGAACTATCCACCCATACAACGCTCTGCTGTTAAAACGTTGATTCGTCTATTTCTTCAAAACTCAAATAAAATTTCTTGGATTGAAACAGATATAGAAATTGATAAATCTGTTGAAGTAGACTTACATAAAAATGATTTGTATTTAGTAAAAATGTGTTTACAATCTAAAGAAAAAATATTTGTAACAACAGATAATAGACTTGCTGCACCAATGAATGCACACAAAGAATATTTAGGTATTAGAGTTTATTTAGCAGAAGATTTTATGCAACAATATCCAAACATTTAATTCTTTCGTCCCAACACAAAAATTTCATATTCTATAAAAGGATTAGCCAACCTATTTAGGTTGGCTAATCCTTTATCCCCCATTCCCTACACTCCAGCAACAGTAATGCTTACAGGATTACTATATTGTCCTTCTTGTTCATCATCTGAACGATAAATGGCTTTATATTGCCACAATGCTGTTTGCCCACTTGCTGGCAATGGTGATGTATCTGTATAGTTTGGGTGTGTGTCGGTAGCTAAAAATAACCAACTACCATTACCCCTATCTACATAAATATCTATGCCATCAAAATCAGCTTTTGTCCACACAATTTCTGGGTGTCCACCATTCACCAATCTCACACTAACTTTTGGTTGTATGTCGCCTCCTCTTCCAGCAACTTCAGTACCTTCAATGCCCAAATCGTTACCATCAGCTTCGGTATAAACCAAATTTGCTTTCATCATATTTACTAAAGATGTTACTCTGGTAAAAATACCTGGTGCAACACTTGTTGGTGCAACTGGCAAAGTGGGTGGCACTGGTGGCGTAGATGCTATGTTACTACCTGCAAAAATTTCATCTTTATACGCCGATAGTTTTTTAAGATATTCTTTATACTGGTTTCTATAATTCATCCAGTATGCCAACCAAGCATAGCCGTTTTGAATATCTGTAACCGTAGCTGCTGCAATACCATATTTTGTAGCATAACCGCCAATTTTATTGGCGAAATTTTGAAGCCAAATGAGTTTTTCTAACTCTTTTACTTAGGGGGGTAAAACAAAGCGTATAATTATATGAATATATAAAAAGTGCAAAAAATGCACAGCTGGCGTGAGTTTCACGCCTTTTTTTATGTTTTGTCAAATAAAACGAAACGTTCCATTTGGGTTAATTAAGGTGCGGTTATGGTAGCTGTTTTTTTAGTTTTTCCTCGGTTAAGGTTAAGCGAGCCTCTAAATCTATCAATCTTGTGTACATTTCGGCTGGTGGTCGGAGCTGACGGCTCATAAAGCCTGTAACATACCATATCTCCAATATATCTTCAGGGTTGCAAACAATGGTTGGATAGTCGTCACGATGCTTATAATTATCGCTTTTTAAAATCAATTTATCATCTGTTTGAAACCTATTTAAACAGCGTTTAACCACTATTCCCTCACTCTTTGTTACAACTACATAAACCCTATCATCCCTTACTGCTGCAAAGCTTTCAACGAATGAGCCTATAACCATATCCTTATCATTTAAAGTTGGGTGCATACTTAAACCACCAACCTCAAAGAGCCTAAATGTGCCATTACCAAGACCAGGGAGACGATAAGCTGGCAATGTGCTAATAAACTCCTCATCACCATACCCATTTAAATAACCTGCACGAGCTTTTACAGGCACAAAAACAACGTTTTCGTTGCCTTGTGTGTCCATTGTAACCACCTTTGGCATCATACTATTGCTATATTGTTCTGACCCCTCTTTTACGCCTTTTAATAGCGAATTGTTAGTATAATTGTTAGTGTTTTTGTTAGTATTATCAGCTTTTTTACTATCCTCATCATTTTGCAAAATGTTAGTATTGGCAAGGTCTGTTTTTGTCAAATCATCCAATGAAATTTTGAATTTATCCGAAATCAACAACAAAAATTCTAACTGAGGCGTTGACTTCCCTCTCTCATAGTCTGACCATAAAGTATTAGCCTTAAGCCCAATAAATTCAAGCATTTCACCTTGTGTAAGGTTTTTAAATTTCCTTAGAAATTTCAAGTTTTCTGCTATCATAAAAAAATAATTTCGGAAATAATCAAAAAATATATTTTGTAATTCGGATTAAATCCTATTACCTTTGTTCTCTATTTCGGAACAGAAACGACAAAACAAAAGTATGGAGAATAATAGAAACAGAGATACGATAAATGCAGCAAGGGTTATAAAAACCGCAGAATGCGTAGGGGTTTCGGAACGCTATGTAAACTATGTTATCAATGGCGAGCGAAATAACGATATGGTTCTTAGTGTATTTATGGAAATACAAGAAGGTGAAAATAAACTTTTAGAAGAAGTAAAAAAATTAGTTCCATTCATAAAATAGTAAATCGAAAATGCTTTTTCATAAAAATATACTATACATCGAAACCAAAGACTTGGTTGCTGCTGGCAAAACCAGTGAGAACATTAGAGTTGCGGTTCATCAAAAATCTAAAGCCATAGCAGCTTGCAAACTGTCTGAGCTTGGAGCATCGAATTACTTTAAATGGGATTTGATGAGCAACGGCTGGCGTGAGTGCATTGAAAAAACATTTGGCAACCCTTATGACCATATTAGCAGAGAGCCAATAATGCAAATGGTGGTGGCTGATGCAAAAGCTGAGGAGTTCTATTTAAGTTACAGATATGATAACAAGGCGTTGCCTATAAAAACGGTTCGTAAATATACGAGAGCTGCCTGTTGGTTGAATATGCTAGGAGGAGTACAGAAAAACAGGCAGTTTATCAAAAAGACAATGAACCTTACTATTCCTGAATTCTACCAGCACTGTGGCGAGATAATAAAGATTGAAAAGGCGAATGGCAAAAATGATAAGTACACAGGTAACGAGCAATTGAGTGGTGATTTTCCTGCAACCTATCAAAGATTAATGGCTAGAGTGAGTGAGTACAGCGAAAAAGGATATCCTTATTTAATAGATGAAATGTTTGGTAATAAAACAGCTGCAAAAGTTATTGACGAGGTTAGTGAGAGCCTTTTACTTGAAATGCTTTGCAACCAAAACCAATTTGACGACTATATCATCTGCAACCAATATAACAAATGGGCAAAAGCAAATGACCGCAAAACAATCAGCCCCCAAACTGTAGGCAACAAACGCAGAGACAACGAAGCTTTGATAATTATGAGCCGTGAAGGTAATGCAGCATTGCACGGCAAATATTTACGCCAAGTAAAAGGCTTTAGACCAACAGAGCCAACCCTAATGTGGGAGAATGATGACAACCATTTGGATTTATTATTTGAAGACCCTAACGATACAACAGCACATCGCTACTACCATAAATACAAAGCCATTGTTGTTACTGACAGCTTTAACGATTTGGTTTTGGGTTATGCTTACGCCGAGGATTTAACAGTTGACCTTGTGAAAGCTGCCTACATCAATGCTATGTATTACTTAAAAAGCATTACTGGTTATTGGGTACTTCCTTATGAAACAAAAAGTGATAGATGGGCAGTTAGCCAGCTACAACCTTTTTACGAGCAAATGGGCAACTACTTTAAAACACCAGTTGGCAGTAAAAACAGAGGTTACATTGAAAATTTCTTTGGCTCATCGCACTGGAAAAACTGTTTAAAAATTGGAGCTAACAACTACACAGGTAATAACCTTAGTGCAAGAACAGCTGGCGTAAATCGTGAAGCTCTTGAACTGCACAAAAAGAATAGACCATTAATTGGCAGCAGTGCAGACCTGCAAGTTGAGAACTTCTTTAATAGGTTAAGAACATTGGAGCAAAGCAATGGTATGAGCAAACAAGAGCAATGGTTGGCAGCTTGGCAATTGCTTGACATTGACAAAAAGAAGATAATTAGCGATGAGCAGTTCCTTTTAAAGTTTGGTATTGTTCACCAGCCACAAGGCAGAAGCATCAGCATAACAAACAGAGGTTGCGAGCCTGTAATAAATGGCATTGCATACAGCTTTGACCTGCCAGCACATTTAAGATTGATGGATTATGTAGGAATGAAAGTAAATGTGGTGTATGACCCCTACGATATGAGCAGAGTGTTGCTTACAAACTTTGACGATGTGAGAATATTAGCCACAGATGCACGCCTTAGCAGTAGAGCATTAGAAGATGGAGGCGTTGATAGCAGAACCTACCTAAACAGCATTTTAAACGAAAAACGTGACAACGTAAACAGCATTACAGGTGCAGCCAGCCAACGCCAAAAGGTTTTAATTAATGCAGGGCTAACAGCTGAGGGAATACTGCAAAGTGGAATGATGGATAAAAGCCTGAAACAAGCAGCAGAGCGAATGATTGAATTGCCAACAGTAAAACCAGTTTCAAACAATGATGATGATTGGGATTTAACACCAGCAACCTACGACATTAACAAAGCCAAATTAGAAAGAAAATAAAACCAACAATATGATACTTCAAGACAAAAAAAACATTCAAACGCAACTGAAACATTACTGCGAAAAAACTGGAAGCCAAAACGCAGCATCAAAAAAATTAAAAGGTGTTAGCTCTGCAACTATCACTCAAATTCTTACAGGCAAGTGGGAGAATATAAGTGATGATATGTGGAGAAATATTGCATCGCAAATAGAGGGAAACAAAGGTGATAATTGGAAGCTAGCTGAGACAAGCGTTTATAATAAAATACATAGCCATTTCTCCGATGCAAAAAACAATCCACAAGGCATAAGAGCATTGATAGCAAATGCAAGTATGGGCAAAAGTGTAGCCATTAAAAGCTTTTGCAATCAGCATAAAAAAAGCTACTACATATTATGCCACAAGCATCTTAACATAAGAGGTTTATTGAGAGAAATGTTAAAGCAAATGGGTAAAGATAGCAGTGGCACTGCTGGTGAAATGCTTGACAATTTACTGAGCTATTTAATGAGAGATGAAACCCCACTTTTTATAATTGATGAGGTTGATAAGTTGAAGGATGATGTGTTGACTATGTTTATTGATATTGAAAACAAGCTACACGGCAAATGTGGATTAGCATTTTTAGCAACCCCTTATTTAAAGAAAAGAATTGAGTTAGGTGTTGCAAAAAACAAGTGCGGATTTACAGAATTGTTTAGCCGTATGCGTAAGATATTTTGGGACATAACACCCGATAAAGTAGAGTTTAGAAAAGATGTTGCAGCCATTTGCAATGCTAATGGCATTGAAGATAAAGACACCATTATAAGGTTTATAAATAGCTGCGAAAATGACTTTAGAGTGCTGGGCGATTTAGTTGCAGCTCACCACGCCAGCCAAGCCAAACAATAACCAATTTACCACACAGCAAAATCAATATTATGCAAACAGTATTACAAGCCCTAACACAGCAACGCAAACAAACAGCCACCACACTAAAAGGGCAAGTGTGCGAATTGCTTGGCTGGGATGAGCAGCAATATGCCGAGTATCAGTATAACACAGGGCTTGAATATATGGAGCTGTACACGCTTGACGATGCAATGGCTTGTGAGGTGCTTGAACGCAGCAAAATATTTTGGAGCTGGTGGAAAAACGCTTGGGCAAATCGTGATGAATGCTTTATGGTTGAAAAAATAAAGCTGATTGATAGAGCAACTGCCATAGCACTTTACTATGGCGTTCACGATGCACTTGCACTTGCTGAAGAGTTGAGACCTGATGCAATTGTGCTAGGCGATAGTTACAAACAAATGATTGGTGAAGTAATGGAAAAGGAGGTGGCAAATGGATAGTTTATTAAGCCTAAAAATGCCAACGATTTTGCAAATAGTTGGCAACGCAGAAAGCAAAATAAAGTTTGAAACTGGTTTAAAAATTAAGTTGGTGATAGTAAACGAAACACAGCCCGAAAACCTTGCAGAGGTAGCAGCTAAAGTGGTTGATGATTGTTGCACCATTTGGGCAACCACCAAAGAATATGTTGCAGCAAAAGAAAGACAACGAGACAGAGTTTGTATGAGAAGCTTGGTGTTTCACTTGCTGAGAACTAAGTATAAAATGCCACTGCCATTTATTGGTAAACTTTTTAACTGCGACCACACAACAGTAATTCATAACATTAAAACAGCCGAAAACTTACTGTTTACAAGTGACGAATTAATGATGCTATTCTATAACCCAATAAAGCATTTGTATGAGTCAAAAATATAAAGTAAAACTAAAGAGAAATATGGCAGAGGCATTGAGCCAAGCCATTGCGACCATATTTGATGAATCCGAAAAAAGCAAAGCAGAAAAGGACGATTACGAAAAAATGTTGCTGGCAGAGCTTGCCGAAATAAGGTTAAAAATTGAAATGAAACTATACAACGTAACCGATAAATATAGCTTCTCATTTACACCAGCACAGGCATTTGCTTTTAGGATTTTACACAGCGATTACATCTATGACAGAACCAGCTATCTAGGCAACAAGATTATGATGATGTCAAACGAAATACACCAACAATTTTCTTAACAATAAAACCACAGTTATGAGCCACAGTTTACAATGTATCATTTGCTTTTTTGCTGGGTATGCACTAGCAATGTACTACGATTATCTACGCTGCGAATGGGAGGCAAAAGCCAAACGAAA
>JANYEB010000065.1 GCA_025363355.1 Chitinophagaceae bacterium
AAATACAGCTTATAAAAAGCCGAAAAACAATGATTCTAAAGCTCAAAACGTTAATACAAAAAAAGAGAATAGAGATTCTATTGCTGTTGCAATTATTCCTGAACCAAAAAAAGAACCAAAAGTTGAACAGCCATCAACAAAAGTTATTCTGCCTGCAACTGTGGATGTATTAACTGACAGAGAAAATAAACTAGCAAACAGGGTTTATGTTGATACAAAAGAAATTACAATAGAATTTTATGATAATGGAGAGGTTGATAATGATACAATATCTGTATATAAAGACAATCAATTAGTGGTTAATCATGGAAGATTAAGTACTAAACCAATTGTAATGATACTAAAATTTGATGACAAAAACACTTTCTACGAATTAATTACTGTAGCTGAAAACTTGGGCGATATTCCACCAAATACAGCTTTAATGGTCATTAATTATGGTAGAAAAAGAGAAGAAGTATTTTTAACTTCTGATGAAAAAAGAAACGCAAAAGTTATTATAGAATACAAAGGTAAATAAAAGAAAAAAGCTTGAAACGTTACTCTCAAGCTTTTTTGTTTTATTCAATTTAATGTTTTATTTGCGATATGCTTTAACCATATAAACATAGTTAGAAATTTTCTTTACTTGACTAACTCTATCATCATTATTTAAAGTTGTTGTATTCAACATTTTTATGTTGGAAGAGGTCGTATCAGCTTTTTTAAAGTCCTCAACAAGTTGGTAAATATTTTTGCTTTTAATTGCAAAACTTACACCATCTGCTTTTGAAAGTTTAGTGCTTAAAACACCAATCACTTCTCCCTTCTTATTAAATACTGGGCCACCACTATTACCAGGATTAGCACTCATTTGTATTTGACAAGTTAAGGTATCTCCATTGTAACCTTTAACAGAACTTAAATAGCCTACATTATACACAACATCAGTTCTCGGAAAATTAGGGAAACCAATTGTATAAATTTCATCTCCTAAATCAGCATTTGTTTTTCTAATGCTGTAAGGAAGATTTTTTATAGGTTGAAAATCCTCATCTTCAATCTTCAAAATTGCTAAATCTTTTTCGTCATTTTTGTAAGCGATGATGGCACTAAATTCTTTACCTTCTTCATTATAGACAGTTGCGGAAGTTGCTCCATCTAAAACGTGGGCGTTAGTGATGAGATATCCCTTTCCATCAATTAAAAAAGAAGAACCCCCACCAGTAATTGGTGCTTTGGTTGGAATTTTACTTTTTATAATTTCATTGCTTAAGGCTGCTACTTGATTTTGAGTTTGTTTTAATTGAACGCCAAGTCTTGTAACATCGGGAGAAATTGGATTAAAATAAGCAACAAGTGTACTAATCATTAAAGCGATTCCACCACCAACAGCTGCAGCAATAGTTGCAACTCTTTTATATTTATTCCAAATATTTACAACTTTGGTTTTAGCAGTTTGTTCGCCACCTTCATTAATATCACCCATTGAAAGCAACTTAGCGTGAACATTTTGCAAACTATGTTGCATAGTTTGTCTTCCACTAAAACTATCCATTTGATGCAGAAACATACTGTGTTCTACAACCATTTGATCAATTTCGTGTGTATTGTTCCTAAGTTCCTCAAAATACGCTCTTTCAGCTGGTAACATGGTACCATCTAAATAGCGTTCAATTGCCTGCAATAAAAGAATGTCTTCCATATCTATTTACGATTTTTTGATTTTCGATTTTCGATTTTTGAGATGAAATAATTTTCAAATCTTTAAATCTAAAATCTTCAAACCTAAAATTTACTCTCCAATATTATATTGAGCAAAAAACATTTTCTTTAAACGCATTAAGCATTTATATTTTTGATTTTTTGCATTATCGGCATTGGTGTATCCGAATTCTTTTGCAAGAGCTTGCATATCCATCTTCTTTATGTAGTATCCTTCTAAAAGGCTTTTGCAAGGTTCTCCCATACTACCTAAAGCTCTCTCCATTATATTGTATTCGGCGTTTCTCTTTCGATGTATTTCAATATCTTCCTCAACCGAAACAGTCTCTTCAAGGCTTTCAACCGAACTACTAAATTTTCCCAATTGTTGAAGGCGTTTGAGCCAAAGCCTCCTGCATACGGAATATACATATGTGTTAATTTTACAGGTTAGAACAAATGATTCGCTTTTTGCTTTTTCATACAGGGCAATCATCGCTTCCTGAAAAATGTCCCGAGCTTCATCGTAAGTACCATTATTATTAAGAACGAAAGTTTGAACCATATTATAATTTTGTTTATAAATGGTTTCTATGGCTTTTGTGTCATTGTTAGCCAGTCCTTGCAATAATGCTTGTTCGTTTAACTCAGATTTCACTATTCAAATGTTTATACAGAAGTGGCAGTAAAAGTAACCCAATAAGTCTTAAAAAAAATATTTTGAAAATTTTAAAAAAAGATGGGTTACTTATTATTACAGTTTGGTATTAACATCAAATCATTCACTAATAAAATAACAAAAAATGAAAAAAGTATTCGCGTTAATCGCTATCGTAGGTTTTGTAGCTTGTAACAATGCTAGCACTGATGCTGCAAAAGCAACTGCTGATTCAACTGCAAAAGCAACTGCTGAAAAAGCAACTGCTGATTCTCTTGCTGCATTAGCTCCAAAAGCTGCTATGGACACTGCAAAAGCTGCTATGAAAGCTGCTGAAGCTCCAAAAAAATAATTAAATACGTTTCTATGCATAGGTTTTGATTGCACCTTTTAAGAAACATTAAGATTTTCATATGGCAAGCAATCGTTAGAGGCCGTCCTATTTCTATAGGATGGCTATTTTTTTTGTGTATATTTCATTACTTTGCAAAAAAGAAATTATGGCTGACGATTTATCAATAGCAAAAGGAACAAAGCAAGAACAATATACTGCTCTTATACCTCAAATTAAGGGTTTGCTTAGCGGAGAAGATGATTTAATTGCTAATTTAGGCAACATTACTGCGGCACTTAAAGAACAATTTAATTGGCTTTGGGTTGGATTTTATTTAGTAAAACAGGACGAATTAGTGTTAGCTCCTTTTCAAGGACCTGTTGCTTGCACTAGAATCAAAAAAAGTAGAGGCGTTTGTGGTGCAGCTTGGCAACAAGAACAAACATTGATTGTGCCTGATGTAGAAAAATTTCCTGGACACATTGCTTGTAGCAGTTTATCTAAAAGTGAAATTGTGGTTCCCATATTTCATCAAAATAAAGTAATTGCAATACTAGATGTTGATAGCATTTATCTTGATGAATTTGATGAAACAGATAAAAAATATTTAGAAGAAATTGTTGGGTTGATTGTTTGGTAGTTTCATTTATTCCATCCCAGTAATGTTTTTTGTATTTTCTAATTTATACAATGGTTTTGCTGCATTCAATTTTATTTTAGAACAATCAATATCCTCTGCATAAGAGGCAACGAAACCTTTTTTTGCAGTAATATTTACATTATCGAAATATATGTGATGTACAGGCATTTCAGCTAATCCATTCATATAAACTGCAGTAGCAGCTCCATCACAAGTTATATTACTTAAATGGAAGTTGGTGAACTCAGGAATTTTATCTTTGGCTTTATTTGCAACATCATTCTTATCTTTCCCTGCAACTACATCATCATAATAAGTATCAAAACTAATTGCTTCGTTGATAATGTTACTCATCTTGATATTGTCACAGTAAATATTTTGCACTTTACCACCACGCCCTGCATTACTTTTAACTCTTATACCAACATCGCTACCAATAAAATTGCAATTAGCAACATAAATATTTTTCATTCCACCATCTGTATTACTTCCAATTACAAAAC
>JANYEB010000166.1 GCA_025363355.1 Chitinophagaceae bacterium
TACAAATGCCAATGAACTTGTTGTAAATGGCTGGAGCCCTAGTAAAAGAAATAATCCTTATGCTAATAGTGGAATGGTTGTTACTGTTGAATTGCAGGATGTTTTCCGTCAACCGTCAACCGTTAACCGTCGACCGTTGACTGCTAATCCACTTACCTTAATGCATTTTCAACAACAAGTGGAGCAAACTGCATTTAAATTGGGTGGAGGGAAATTTGTTGCACCTGCACAAAGAGTAGTTGATTTTTGCGAAGGGAAACTTTCATCAAACCTTCCAAATTGTTCATATTTACCCGGCGTTAAAAGTGTTGATTTAAAGAATGTTTTGCCGTCATTTGTTCACGCTGCATTACAAAGTGGTATCAAATCTTTTGGTAAAAAAATGAAAGGATATTATACCAATGATGCAATTGTTGTTGCTACAGAAAGCAGAACATCATCTCCTGTGCGTATCCCCAGAAATGATGATGATTTGCAACATCCGCAAATAAAAAACTTATATCCTTGTGCAGAAGGTGCTGGCTATGCTGGAGGCATTGTTAGTGCTGCAATGGATGGAGAAAAAGTTGCAGAAATGATAGCAGCTATTATTTAAAACAAGTCTATTAAAGACAATTCATACATCATCATTCACCATTCATAACTCCCTATATATTTGCACAAATTTATAAATGAGTAGTAAAGCAATTCAAAATAAAAGTATAGACGAAAGAAAGAAAATTCTTACAGATAAAGCCATTCGTTTTTTTGATAGATATGGCGAAGAAATTAATTTAATAAAGCAATTGGTTGACATCAAACTTAATCAAATCGCTCTTGCTTATACTCAAAAAAATAATATTCCAAAAGAATCAGTGAAGATTACTACAAGAGTAAAATCACTTAAAAGTTTTTTAAAGAAATTAGAAAAATCTGATTGGAAAGATTTTAACTACTTAACAGAAATTGCTGGCGATTTAATTGGTGCAAGAATTGTTTGCTGGTTTTTAAATGACTGTTATGGTGTGTTTGATTACATCAAATCTTCTCAACAATTTAAAATACATAAAGACACTGTTAAAGACTATATAAAAGAGCCAAAACAATCTGGTTATCGCTCTATTCATCTACTTACTGACGTTTCTTACGACAGATTAAACAATGGAAAAACTAATGCTCTGCTTAATTCATATAACATTATTTGTGAAATACAAATAAGAACCAAGATTCAAGATGTTTTTGGAGATTTAACCCACGAATTCCATTATAAAGATGGGCAAGAGTTTAGTAAAGCTTTTAAAAAGATAGAAGAAATCTTGGCTAATCAAGCCAATAGATTAGCATTAGAAGACAATGCCTTTATGATTTTAAGAGATATTTTTATGGAGGCTAATCACAACAATAATTCAAGCAAAGAAGGTATTACAAATGTGAAATAATTGTTGTTGAATTTATCTTGTACTTAAATAATTATAGTCTTTCAACAGCGTTTCAAAAAAAGGAATTGGTTCTTGATTTGTTTTAATATTTAAGACTGATGTTATTTTGTTTGATGTATTATACGCTAATTGATAGTCGTAATTTTTTAGCAAATTCTTATAAATATTTTTAACTGTATTCAAATCTTTATCGCTCAATCTCATTACCTCAGGGTATAAAACAACATAGCTGTCTGCTACTTCCATAAACACAGTTTCATCTAAAATATTTTTTGTTTTTGTATTAATTAAAATCGTTCCTGCTGCTATATCTCCCAGCCTTTGTCCTTTTCTTGTCATAGCTATGCAAAGTACATCTGTAAAAGCAAGCAAAGAAGTAAAACCCATTAAAAACATATACTGGTATTGAAATGTAGCAATGATGAGTATCATTATAATCATTATAAAATCTGCAACACGCAAAAGCCATCTTAATAAATATTGACTAATGGTTGCATTGCCACCTGTTTCATTGATAACCCTAAGATGAAGCAATTTTTTCCCAATAGTTTGTCCATTCATTGTGTATTCTAATACCACAGGATATAACGCAATCGGTAGAATTAAAATTAAAAAAAGCCATTCAGAGTTTGCACTGCCATCAGTTTCTTTTAAGCCTAATGAGTCAACAATTTTACTAACAACAAAATAGTATAAAATAAAAATAACAACATCAACCAGCCACGCAAGAAAACGTTTGTGAAAGGGAGCTGCTTCAAACTCTAAATCTATATTTAAATTAGTAGGTATTTTTATTTGCGACATCTATTTAATTCTTAATACAATAATCAATCATAATTTTCATCCTACAAAGAAAAATCTATGTAAATCAATAAGCATCGATTGACAAATTTTATTAGTTATTCACATTTTATTGTTAATAAACCCCTTTGCCTCTATTTTTACAGACTAATTTATTTTTATGAGTGATTTAATGAATCAACTAACTGAGACAGTTAACTATATTAAAAGTCGTGTAAATTCTTCTGCAAAAGTGGGCATTGTTTTAGGCAGTGGATTAGGCAATTTATCTGAAGTAATAGAAGTAGAAGAAGCTATTTCCTATACCGATATTCCTAATTTTCCTACTAGCACAGTAAAAGGGCACGGTGGAAAATTATTGTTTGGAAAACTTGGTGGTGCAAGTGTAATTTGTATGAGTGGGCGTTTTCATTTCTACGAAGGATATTCAGCACAGCAAGTTGTTTTTCCTGTGAGAGTAATGAAAATGTTGGGTGTAGAAACTTTGCTATTGTCAAATGCTGCTGGTGGTGTTAATGCAGATTATAAAGTTGGGGATTTAATGATTATTAATGATCACATCAGCTTCTTTACAACCAATCCATTAATTGGTAAAAATGTTGAAGAACTTGGTACTCGTTTCCCTGATATGAGCGAACCATACAGCAAAGAATTAATTGCAAAAGCTCTCGAAATTGCAAAAGCAAATAATATTCAAGTGCATCAAGGTATTTATACCGCTGTAACTGGACCTACATTTGAAACACACGCAGAATATAGGTTAATTAAAGTGATAGGAAGCGATGTTGTAGGAATGAGTACTGTGCAAGAAAATATTGCTGCTGTTCATTGTGGAATGAAAGTATTTGCTGTTAGTGTGGTTACAGATTTAGGTATTAGAGAAGATGATAATGTTATTACTCACGAAGAAGTATTACAAGCAGCCAAAGAAGCAGAACCAAAATTAACAACATTATTTACTGAGCTTGCAAAAGCTGTAGGATAAGGAAGTTTAATGTTGGATGTTTGGTGTGCGATGTTTGAAGATTTGAAAATTTGAAGATTGTCACTAATTAACCAATTAACCAATTAACTAATTAACTAATAAACCAATTAACAAATTAACCAATAAACCTCTTTCAACTATACAATCTTCCTGTTTCTTTTAGTCCTGATAAGGCTAAAGTAAAACAACAATACTTTTTGTTGAGCAGAAAGTATCATCCCGATTTTTTTGGGGATGCTAGTG
>JANYEB010000188.1 GCA_025363355.1 Chitinophagaceae bacterium
CAGCTATCAGCCTGTGCCTATTAAACCTTTAGCATTAACTGCTGATTCTAGTTTTGAATGGCAAAATCACCAATACGTTAAAGTTGGTTTTGGAAATTTTACAACACCATATTTTGAAACAGGACTGGCATTTGGTAAGCCATCACAAACACTATTTAATATCAATGGGAAATTTGTAACATCAAAAGGCAGCCTTCCTTTTCAAGAGTTTACAAATGCTAGACTAAAGGTTAGTGCAATTGTATCATCAATTGCTAATCACGAATTAACAGCAAGTTTATCTTATAATTTAGCAAACCAATATAAATATGGGGTAAAACCAAATCTTGTTTTTAATAAAGATGATTTGCAACAAAATTATAATACAATTGAAGCTGCTGTTGGATTACACACCAAAACAGACAATAGTTATGGTATAAGCTACCATCCACAATTAATAGCTTCTTTGTTTTTTGATAATAGAGAAGGAAAAGAAACAAGCATTTTAATTAAAGCTCCAATTTCTAAAACAATTTCTAATTCACTTAAAATCAGTATTGGAATTGATGCTGATATTACCAGTTATTCATCACCATTAATTATTGGCAAAATTTCAAATAATATATTTTCAGTTGCCCCAACATTTGCATATAATAATAAAGATTTGAAGTTGAATATTGGAGTAATGCCTACTTGGAATAATCAAGAATTCAAATTATTACCAAACATCACAGCTCAATATAATTTATCAAGTGATAAATTATTTGCAACAGCAGGTTTGCTTGGGTATTATCAAAAAAACACATACAAATCTTTAGCAGCTATAAATCCATTTTTAGACCAACCAACAACATTTTTGAATACAAAAATTAATGAAATTTATGGTGGCATTAAAGCTGGTTTTGGCAAACATTTTACCTTCAATGCTCAATTATCTTTCTTAAAATATGTTAACCAATCCTTATTTGTTAATGATGCTGTTGACACTAAAAGTCAGAGTTTTAATATTCTTTACGAACCAGATTTAAAAGCAGTAAAACTTGCAGCCGAAATTGGATATACTGTAAATGAAAAATTTAGTTTTTTAGCCTCAACAAAATTTATACAGTTCACTTCTCAAGACAGCTTTCCAAAAGCGTATGGAATTTTACCTTTAGAAATTTCTGGAACAGTCAAATATAAAATTCTGAAAGATGTATTCTTGAAAGGAGATTTATTCTTTTGGGATGGAGCATACTATAGAGTTCAAACGATTCAATCTAATAAAAGTAGTGCAGCTGTCGACTTAAATCTGGGGGCTGAATATAAAGTGTTAAATAGGTTAAATTTATACATAGATTTCAACAATTTATTCAATAATCAATACCAACGTTGGAACCAATATAATGTTTTTGGCTTCAATATTGTCGGAGGTGTTGTATATTCGTTCCACTAAAACCCTGTTATAAAATGTTATACGAGTTATTTTACAAATATTTAATTCTAAATGGGCGTGCATCTATGCCTGGAATTGGCACGTTTGGTGTTGAGCAAGTGCCTGCTACTATGGACTTTGAGAATAAAAAGTTAACGCCACCTACACAAAATATAAAGATTGAAAGTTATGAAATTGCAACAGATACTTATTCTTTATATAATTACCTTGCAAAAGAGTTGGGAGTAAATGAAAGTGAAGCTGCAAGACGTTTTCAAGAGTTTACACACGATATTGAAAAACAAATTGCTGCAAGTGGTATATTATTATTACCAGGAATTGGGAAAATTAGAAAAGAATTTTCTGGTTATGTTATAGATGCAGAAACTGAAAGTAAACAAGTATTGCCAGATCTATGGATTACTAAAACTCAAGCTGCAACAACAAGTTTGATGGATGTGTATGCTAACGTGCAACCCTCAATTATCAAACAATCAAATTTTGATGGTAATTCTGAGAAACTTGTAGCTAAAGAAAAAGAAGATTATTGGTGGGTAATTGCTATTGTACTTGCAATAATGGGATTGGGAGCCTTACTATATTATTACATCTAATAAAACTTTATAAAACTAAATTAGAGCAATCATTTCTCATCACTACTCGTGATTTGAATTGGTTGCTCTTTTTCTTTTTTAGAAGTTTCGAAGAATAGAATTTTGCAAGCAATTAAAATTAGTGTTATGGCAAATATTCTTTTTAATAATTTGTCATTAAGTGACAACGCAAGTTTGCTGCCAAAGAAGTTGCCAATAATAAACCCAAGGGCAACAATAGCAACCACTTTAAAATCTACTTGCCCCTGTTTATAATATTGCATCACTCCTAAAATACCAGCTGGTAGCAGTAGAATACCAAGTGATGTTCCTTGTGCCATTTTTTGTGGAAAAGCCAAAAAGAAAACAAGACAAGGAACGATAATAATTCCTCCACCAATGCCCACAAGCCCACTTAATGCTCCTGATGCAAAACCAATGAGGAGCATTATTACAATGATGCTGATTGTTAGAGTCATCTTTTTTTTCAATTTATTTCTTAATAAAGCAGGTTTGATAATAGTCAATAGCTTCTTGAATAATTACTAGAGCGGTTGCTTTGTCTTTAAATTCTTCAACTTCAACCGTTTTGTTTTCTAGTTTTTTATATTCTTCAAAAAAATGCCTTAACTCATCGAAAAAGTGTTTAGGTAATTCTTCAATATTATTATAGTGATTAACACTTGGGTCATTAGCTGCAACTGCAATAATTTTATCATCAGCATCACCACCATCAATCATTTGCATAACGCCTATCACTTTTGCATCCATTAAAGTTAAAGGTTGCACAGGTAAAGATGTAATAACTAAAATATCTAATGGGTCTTTGTCACCACCATAAGTTTGTGGAATAAAGCCATAATTAACAGGATAATGAAATGAAGAATAAATAATTCTATCTAATCTTAATAAACCACTTGGTTTATCAATTTCGTATTTGCAACGACTTCCTTGAGGAATTTCTATTATAGCATTAACAACTCTTGGAGCACTTTCTCCACATGGAACACCGTGCCAAGGATGAAGGACATTTATATTCATATTGCAAAACTACTGTCTAATTTTTAAAATTATATCGCAATTTTTTTTAATCCAGTATTTGTTGCTTCAATAAAAAAGGTTCGACTTTTCATAGTCGAACCTTAATAATATTTATTAATAAATTAGTTCTCTACAACAAGAGACTTAGTAACAATTTTATTAAGTTGTTTATCTAGAACAACCAATTGGTAAATACCGTTACTTAAATTACCTAAATTCAATTTTATGTTAGTTGTGGTTCCACTAAGATTAATATTACTAGAAATTACTTTTTGACCACTTGTATTAAATACTTCAACAATGTATTTACCATTTATTTCTGATGAAAGTTGAATATTAGTAAATCCTTTTGCAGGGTTAGGATTAATTGAAAGTAGTAACTTGTCTTTTCTTCTTAAAACTACAACATTAGAATATTCTTTTTCACCTAAATTAGATACAACACATAGTCTATAATAATTATTTCCAATAGCAGGGTTATAATCATTAAAGCTATTGGAAGATTTTAATAAATCAGTACCTGATATAACACCAATTGATTCAAATTTAATTCCATCCAAACTCTTTTCTACAAGGATTTTAGAAGTACCAGTATTAATTTCTGTTGTCCATTTTAACAGGTTATATGTATTTAAAGTTTCACCAGTAAATGAAGTTAACTTAATAGGTAATGCACTACCATTAAAAGTAAGATTGAATGTAGATTTGGTGTTAGCAACACCATCAGCAAATAAAAGATATTCGGTATTTGCTAATAAGCCAGTAATATCTGCTAATGCTCCATTAGTAGTAAAACTTCTGCATGCCACTGGTGTAGGGTAATTTTGACCATCAGGACAAGTAGAAACTTGATATAAAGCAAGTTCAACGCCCTTACTGCTACAGCTATTTAAACCACCTGGTGTGGTGGTGTAGCCAGAAACAGACAAACTAATTACGCCACTGTTTAAGGTTTTAATTGGATAAAACTGTGTATTAGTAACTGCTGTACCAAGTCCTGTGCATCTAATTTCAGTATACTGAGGGTCTGATAATGAGTTGCTAGTGGCGTGTATTAAATCAAATGGCACGATAGTTCCAATATTTGTTGCTGTGGCAGGAAAACTTGCAGGACAATCATCATTTGTAACAGCAGTATATGACAATTGAGTCATTTCACTAGTATATAAGCAAGTGCCATAACTATTGTTTTGAGCATTGCATAAATATAAAGCACCTCTATAAGCCGAACCATCTGGAGTGGTTCTTTTTACTCCATTACTAACAGCATAATTCATCAATTTGCCTGTGTTGATATTAGGATATGCACCTTGTGTACCATCATTAATGTGACCAAGACTTATCGCATGTCCTAACTCATGAAGCAACACAGTTTCTAAGTCAATTTGAGAAGATGTTGGTGGGCAAGGTCCAACTGTAAAACTTGCAGAGCCAGAAGAAACGCCTGCATTTCTAATGATGACATCAAATGCTGTTTTTTGACCATCTTTATTTGAGCAAGCACTAGAGTATGAATAACAAACAGCCAAAACACCTGCAGGTAATGCTGTTGTTCCAGAATTGGTGTTATCGTACATAATAATATTTTCAGTATTATTCCCTAAACTCTGACTTGCAGTAGCACCACCTTCTGGCCAGTTCATCCCTACAATTTCTCTCCAAGTAGATAAGGCTCTTTGTACTGTTTGTTTGGTTGTAGATGCGTCTAAATCTACTCCTCCACCATCAGTACTATTACTAAAATAAACAGTATATCCACCAGTACTATTTTGGTTCATTAAATTCATTTCTTTAGTTGAGCCAGATACTTGAAGTATGCTATAATATACATTCAATAAGTCAGTAGACTGACCAACCAACCCTGTTGATTCTCTTACCGCAAAAAAACCAGTACCAGCTTTTGTTGGAACTTTTATTTTAATTTGTGTGTTTGTCCATTGTGTAATAGCAGCATCTGTAGAATTTACAACATAGGTTGGTGTAGAACCTCCATTATCTGCATTAGAAAATAGTACTGCTGCACTACCACCCGCACTTCCAAAATCAGTACCAATAATTGTTAATACATTCGTTGTTGGGTCTAATGTGGCACCAGCATTTACTGTTGTTGGGCTAAAACTTGTAATGCTTGGCGTGGCTAGTACACCCGTTCCAAAAGGGCTGGTATTAAGACTAAAAGTTGGATCTTTAACAATAATACTGTTACCTGTTTTAATTTGTAATTCAGTATATAAACTACCTGTGATGCTAGTATAAGCTACAAATGGAGCATAGGCTTTTTTATTTGCTATGTCATAAACAAAACAACCTTGAGAGCTGCTGTAAACATCCATTAAAATTTTGTTGCTAATTGGAGATTTTATATTTAAAGAATTTGCAAAAAGGAAAAACACACCAATTTCTTCATTATCTAAACTTAATAAATCACTAGCCTCCATACTTTCATTTCCAACTGTGCCACCTTGAGTTAATACTTCAATGTAGGCATCGGTCATTCCACCTTTAAATATTTTGTAAACTTTTATTTTGTTGGAAGTAAAAATAACCGTGTGTGCAGCATTCCAAAAGCTAGTTTTACTTATAACCTTCCCTTCAATAATATTTGTAGCGTTGGCTACTTTTTCATCGATACTAACAGGATAAAGTGCATTTGCTTTTGATTGGGTTAACATTCCAATTGCAAATACAAGGCACAACAAAGAGATACGAATTCTGTTCATAATTTTTAATTAGGCTATAAAATTAGTAAACTGTTTGGATAAACAAAAAAACCACGCATTAATTCTGGAATTAATGCGTGGTTAAGGTTATTTTAATACTTAGCTTATGTAAAAAAAATATTTATGGCATATAAATCAAAGGTTTGCTACCAGCTATTTCAACTAGCTCTAAATCAAAAACCAAATCCTTACCAGCAAGAGGGTGGTTAGCATCTAATTTAACAGTTTCATCTGCAACTTCAACAATAACAACTGGAAAATTTTGACCATCTTGACTGCTCATTTGTAATTGCATTCCAATTTCTGGAACCATATCTTCTGGAAATTGATTTCTTGGAAAATCCATAATCATTTCATCTTGGCTAGGTCCATAAGCTTCCATAAAAGGAATATGAATTGTTTTTTTGTCACCAACTACCATATCCATAACACCAGCATCAAAACCAGGAATTACCATTCCACTTCCTACTTCAAACTCCAATGGTTCTCTTCCATTCGAAGAATCAAATATTGAACCATCAGTTAATGTACCATGGTAATGAATTTTTACGGTGTCGCCACTTTTAACTTGTTGCATTTTTAATTTTTTTGATTGGCAAAGAAAGGAAAACTTGTATTATATCAACAAATAGTTTAATGGTTTATTCGTTAAGCTGTTTATTTGTAAAAAATATCAATAATCAATGTTGCCAGAATACTTAAAAGAGCTTTTTAAAAATCAATCTTATAACCCTGATAATTTCTTTTTAATGGCAGGTCCATGTGTTGTAGAAGGAGAGGAGATTGTAATGGAAATTGCAGATAAAGTTTCAAGTGTTTGTAAGCGATTAGAAATTCCATACATCTTTAAAGCATCTTACAGAAAAGCTAATAGAACAAGCTCTACTTCGTTCACTGGTTTGGGTGATGAAATTGGTTTAGATATTTTAAAAAAGGTTGCAACAAAATATAATTTACCAACAGTAACTGATGTGCATAGTGCTGCTGAATGTGCTGTTGCTGCTGAGTTTGTAGATGTTTTGCAGATTCCTGCATTTTTGTGCAGACAAACAGATTTACTAGTTGCAGCTGCCGAAACTGGCAAAATTATCAATGTTAAAAAAGGGCAGTTTTTAAGTGGTCCTGCAATGAAATTTGCTGCTGATAAAATTAGAAATGCTGGTAACAATAAAGTAATGCTTTGTGAAAGAGGTACAACTTTTGGTTATCAAGATTTAGTGGTTGATTACAGAAATATTCCTTGGATGCAAGAACATAATTGCCCTGTGGTGATGGATGTTACACACAGCTTACAACAACCTAATCAAACAAGTGGAATTACAGGTGGAAATCCACAATTGATAAGCACTATAGCCAAAGCTGCTATTGCAACTGGTGCAGAAGGTTTGTTCATTGAAACACATCCAAATCCTTCTCAAGCAAAAAGTGATGGAGCAAATATGCTTCGCTTAGATTTGCTTGAAAATTTATTAGAACAATTAGTGAAAATAAGAAAAGCAGTAATTTAGCTTTCACTACTAACCACTAACTATTTACAATTTACCAAATAAAAAATGAACTTACAACTAACTCGCCCTATTGCCTTTATTGATTTAGAAACAACAGGTATTAATATTAGTACAGATAGAATTGTTGAAATTGCTATTGTAAAAATCTCTCCTGATGGAAGTAGATTGGTAAAAAGAAAAATTATTAATCCTACAATTCCTATTCCTCAGGGTGCAATAGATGTTCATGGAATTACCAATGAAATGGTGAAAGACGCTCCAACTTTTAAACA
This sequence comes from Chitinophagaceae bacterium, assembly GCA_025363355.1. GTDB lineage: Bacteria > Bacteroidota > Bacteroidia > Chitinophagales > Chitinophagaceae > CAIVPM01. Next base: position 7,528 of record JANYEB010000188.1, read on the forward strand.
AGCTTCAAACGAGATAAAGCAATTTATTGAAGGTTGTGATATTGGTGGGTACAACAGTAATCGTTTTGACATTCCAATGTTGGTAGAAGAATTTTTACGTTGTGAATTGAACATCGATATTGAAAGCAGAAAACTTGTTGATGTTCAAAAAGTATATCATTTAATGGAACAAAGAACTTTAAGTGCTGCATATAAATTTTATTGCCAAAAAGAGTTAGAAGGTGCTCATGGTGCAGAGGTTGATGCTACTGCAACTTATGAAGTTTTAGAAGCACAGATAGAAAAATATAGCCAAATTGGAAATACTGTTGATAGCATTATTAAGTTTACTGGTGAAGAGCAAATTGTAGATTTTTCTAGAAGATTTATTATGGAAAATGGAGTAGAAATTTTCAACTTTGGGAAGCACAAAGGAAAGCCTGTAACAAGGGTTTTGAAAGAAGAACCTCAATATTACGATTGGATGATGAAGGGAGATTTTGCTTTACATACCAAACTTAAAATAACTGAAATTTTAAATAGAACTTTAGTGAAGAAGTAATTTTTACTGTTTAAGAAAATGCCTAAGCCACTTATAATTATCACAGGAAAAGATGGACAACTCGGTTTTGAATTTAGTCAAATTAAAAACCAATATTCAAATCAATTTGATTTTTTATTTACCAACAGAAATGATTTGGATTTGATGAATGAAGCATCAATAGAGGCTTTCATTCAGCAACATCAACCAAAATATTTTATTAACTGTGCTGCATACACAGCAGTTGATAAAGCTGAAATTGAGAAGGATATTGCTTTCGCCATTAATGCTACAGCACCATTAATTATTGCTAAAACCTGTGCTTCCATCAATTGTCAGTTCATTCATATTAGTACAGATTATGTTTTTGATGGAGAGAAAAAAGCTCCTTATTTACCCACAGATGAAATTAATCCATTAAATGTTTATGGAGCATCAAAAGCACTAGGGGAGAAGCTTTCAATTGAAAATAATCCTCAATCAATTATTATCAGAACGTCTTGGGTTTATTCAGCTCACGGAAAAAACTTTGTGAAAACAATGTTGAAGTTAATGAGTGAGAGAGATGAAATCAATGTTGTGGAAGATCAAATTGGTTGCCCAACAAATGCTGCAGATTTAGCAGATGCCATAATGCAAATTGTATTGAAACTTAATAATGACAATGCTTTCAAACATTCTAATATTTATCATTATTCAAATACAGGCAACATATCATGGTTTCAGTTTGCACAAGCAATAAAAGAAATTGCTAACCTAAATTGCAAGGTAAATCCTATTCCAAGTGCTGCATATCCTACCCCTTCAAAACGTTCTAATTATTCTGTAATGGATACATCTTATATTGCAGATGATTTTGGAGTTGAAATAAAAGACTGGAAAGAGAGTTTACAGTCTATGATTAGTAGGTTATAATTTTTTCATTAAAAATTCATAATTCAAAATTCAACATTAATACTATGCCACACGAAGCCATTTCAGTTTTTGATATGTTTAAAATTGGAGTTGGTCCAAGTAGTTCACATACGCTTGGTCCTTGGCGTGCTGCTATGCGTTGTATAGAAACAATTAAGCAAAAAACATCTTTAAATAATGTAAAACAAATTGATATTTTGCTATATGGTTCACTAGCAAAAACAGGTAAAGGTCACGGCACAGACATAGCAGTGATGCTTGGTTTGTGTAATGAGGATCCGGTTACAATTGATGTAAACTCAATTGATGATAAAATTAAATTTATTCATCAAAATAATCAATTGAATATTGGTGGTGAAACCACCATTGATTTTAATCCAAACAACAATCTACAATTCTTATTTACCGAAACATTACCCTTTCACCCAAATGGATTGAGTTTTCTTGTAGAACTTAATGATGGGGAGGCTTTCAGCGAAACATATTATTCAATTGGTGGTGGATTTGTGGTAAAGGAGAATGAAGAGAATAATAAAAAATCTAATGTTGTGCTGCCTTTTCCTATCAACACTGCAAAAGATTTGTTGCATTGGTGTATGAAAACTGGAATGTCTATTAGCGAAGTTGTTGCAGAAAACGAATCGGCTTGGAGAAACGAACAACAAATTAATGATGGTGTGCTAGATATTTGGAAGGCAATGAAAGACTGTATGTACAGAGGTTGCCACACAAAAGGAATGTTGCCAGGTGGTTTACACGTAAATCGCAGAGCATCGGCATTGAATAAAAAATTATTAAAAGACAAAGCTTATACCGATTATGAATCGTGGATAGAAGTTATTAAGCAAGGAGGGTTTAATTTTCAATATATACTTGATTGGGTGAGTTGTTTTGCATTGGCTGTTAATGAAGAAAATGCAAGTTTTGGAAGAGTTGTAACAGCTCCTACAAATGGTGCAGCAGGAGTTATTCCTGCTGTGTTAATGTATTATATTGCCTTTTGTGATGGCAATGATGAAACTAAGATTATCAAATTTTTATTAACAGCTTCGGAGATTGGTAGCATCTTTAAAAAAGGAGCTACAATATCTGCTGCAATGGGTGGATGTCAGGCAGAAATTGGTGTTAGTAGTGCAATGGCTGCTGCTGCATTAACTGAATGTATGGGAGGTACTCAAAAGCAAGCTTGTATGGCTGCTGAAATTGCAATGGAACATCATCTAGGATTGACTTGTGACCCAATTGCTGGGTTGGTTCAAGTGCCTTGCATTGAACGTAACACAATGGGTGCAATTAAAGCTATCACTGCCTCTCAATTAGCATTGCAATCTATGCCAGACTTTGCTAAAGTTAGTCTGGATAAAGTCATAGAAACAATGTGGAATACTGCGTTGGATATGAACAGTAAATACAAAGAAACTGCTGATGGGGGTTTAGCATTATCTGTAAGTTTGGCTGAATGTTAGAAAAGACTTTTTGCAAAAAATGCTTATTGCTTTGTAATTGTTTGTTTTTTAATATAATATCCCCAAAAATTTATCTTTTCGAATAATCCTCAATTTAAAAAAGGATGTGTGGATGCCACAGGGGCAACTTTTAACTAAAAGTTATGTGTGTGGATGCCACAGGGGTAACTTTTAACTAAAAGTTTGGTGTGTGGATGCCACAGGGGTAACCTTTAATTAAAAGTTTGGTGTGTGGATGCCACAGGGGTAACTTTTAACTAAAAGTTTAGTGTGTGGATGCCACAGGGGTAATATTTGATTAAATAACAAATAAAATAAGTTTGTTTTGATTAACTTCTAATTAAAGATTATTTAACTCTGATTTTTATTCCCCCACTATGGCTGATGAACTCTGGTGCATACATACATTGAATGCTTGCCAAGCCTACACTAAATGTACCTGAATGTGTGATGTATAAAGGATAATCAAACACATAAGTTCCTTTTTGAATATTATCAATAAAGAAATTGGTGGAAGCATCTTTCGTGCTTTCATAATAACCCAATCCATCCTGCCATTTATACTGACTCAACACATTCACAGGCTCGGTGGATGCTGCTCTCATATCTTTTAAATGTAGAAACTCCATTGGCCTGTCGGCTCTTAATTCTATTCTAACAATTAGTTTGTCACCAACACTTAATTCGTCATTTTCATTCACAGGCTCTAATACTTTTTTAGTGCCATTATTCTTTTCGATAAATAACTTTTTAGTTAAGGTAAGCGGAGCGTTTTTTGTTGAGCTGGTAACATCATTAATATCAGCAAAGTATTGATAATAGATGGCTCCATAGCTTGGAGTTGGTATCAATACATCAATAAACTTATCATTATTTTTAGTGATGTCTATATATGGCGATTTACTTGTAGAGATAGGATTTGTAGTTGCATCATCTAATGTAGTTTTTAAATAATCTCCATCCTCGTGTTTTGTTTGAAACGTTTTATCAGCAATTTTAATTGAAACATTAGTATTTGATAGCGTCCAGTTTGTTCCATAGTTTAATAGTGCATAACAAGCCCCACTTGTTGCTATAGTTGAATTCCAATGATTGGTTTGTTTGTTTAATATCAACCAGGTTTTCATTTTTTCAATAGACTCAATATCATTATTTCCTGTCTCTGCAAATGCCTGTATCAATAAACTTTGCGTTTCAAAATTGTTTTGATACCAATAATAGCAGTAGTCGTTTTGTTTCCAATACATCGTTCCTTTTGCAGTGTCTTCAACAGCATTTTCCTTCAGGCTGGCAATAATCTTCTTTGATAAACTATTTACTTTTCCCTCAAATCTATCAAGTATAATAGCAATCATTCCCTGATTGTAAATGCTTTCTTTCATCCAGTTTTTTGTAACATTTTCAGTGAATAGTTTTTTAGCATTTAATAGGGTAGCAGATAGTTTATTCTCTGAGAACATACTTCTCATATACCAATAATTAAAGTCGATGCTATTATCACAAAAAGAAACCTTGTTTTTGGTTTTTAAACTGGCTAAGTATCTTTTGTATGCTGCAGCAATTCTACTATCTAAATACTGTAATGCTTTTAAAGCAATGCTGTTTAATTCAGACTGTTGCTTATTATTAACAGCATCCATCAATTGCAGTTTCCCAATTCCAGTTAATATATATTGAGTGATATATTCATTTTCTCTGCCACCATCAAACCAACCAAAACCGCCACTTGATAATTGTTTTGCTTTTAATTTTTCAATAGCATTATTAATATTGCTTTGCATTTTATCAAGGTCTAACAGCAATGCTAAACGTTTCTGTTGCTCTGTTTCGCTTTCTGCATCAAGCACCCAAGGTGTTTCATTTAAAAGCAATGATTTTAATTCTTCATTATCTTGTAATTTACTTTTAATGGTTGATGGGTTCTCTTTCCATTTGCTGATGACTTTTTTAATGTTTTCATTTTTGTTGATAATGCTGGATGCCATTGCATTTGCAAAGAATCTATTGAATGTTTGTTCTGCACATTCGTGAGGATATTCCATTAAGTAAGGCAGTGATTGCACCACAGTCCAAACAGGATTGGCTGTATATTCTATTGTCATTGATTCACCAGTTCTATTGTTGGCATTGCTAAACATTGGTTTTAGATCAATTGTTTTTTGATATTCATTTGACTTCAGATAAATAGGCAAACTTTCAGTTAAGAAAATTTTATTGGTTAAAACAGGAATGGTGTTTTCTTCGCCATCGGAATAACCAGCCTCACCCCCAACCCCCTCTCCTAAAGGAGATGGGGCTTTTGTAATAGCAATAACCTTATACGTTAATGGCTTTGCAAAATTCATTGGTACTTGAATTGGGAATTTAACAACTACACTTTGATTGGCGGCAACCGTGAAATACTGCAATGGAAATATATTATTAAAAAAACCATCAACACTATTGCCAGTGGTGGCATCAATCAGTTCTAAAGTAGCTGTGCCTGTTAGTTCTTGATTACTGGTATTGGAGATTTTTGCAGTAAATTCCATCACATCACCTTCTCTTAAAAAACGTGGTGCATTGGGTTGCACCATCAAGATTTTTTGAGTAATAACATTTGCAGTAGATAACCCAAACGATAAATCTTTAGTATGTGCCAGGCTAAACCAATTCCATTTTGTTAATGCTTCGGGCATTGTAAAACTGAAGGTATAATTACCAGCAGTATCTGCATATAAATTTGGAAAGAAGAAAGCTGTTTCGTTGAAGTTTTTTCTTGTTTGGATTTGAGGTTTCTCATTTTTTGTTTTTGGATTTGGGATTTGTGCTGCAACAGAGTCTACTGATTTAACTTCTTCATCTTTAACAATTTTTGGTGGACTAAATTTTGAAATTTCAACTTTACTTGCTGCGTTCATATAGTTAGCACTAGTTGTAAAGGCATAGCTTCTGTAGCTTCTGTCTTTTGAATCTGATAATGTTTTGTCCAATACTAGTAATGCTGATTTTAGTTGAAGTTTATGATTTTGTATATTCCAATAGAAAGTTCCACTCTTCGATAAAATAAGTTTGAGGGTATATTCTGATAGACTATAAATATTATTGGCTATTGAGTTGTACTTGTTGTATGAAGATTCTTCTTCAAATTCAGCCTCATTATTTTTTGTTTGTGAACTTTTAATTTCTAATCCATCTCCACCAAAACTATTTTCAATATTCCTTGTTTCACGTAAATAAGGCTCATCCCAACTGTGCCCTTTATATTGATCCAAACTTGCATCATACATGGCAGTTAATAATTCTGCTGCTACTTTTTCTTCATTCTCACCACTCACTTTCAGGCTATAAGTTTCCTTACTTCCGGGAAGTGTTTTATTTCTGTAAGTGGCATAACTAATCTTTAATTTCTTGCTTGGTTCAATAAAATCAATTCTATTGCCGCCATCATAAAAACGATTCTGTTTTATAAATGCATAATAAATACCAATGCCAGCTTTGTGGCTTTCGGTAATGGTTTCTTTTAAATTGAATTGATTATTTATTATTGTGTAGGTATAATGATTTTGATTAGCTGCTTCGCCTTGTTTATTGCTGATGGTAACTACATTCTTAACTAAATAAACATCTTTTGCGGCTGTGCTAAATGCAATGTTGGCGGTATCTCCAGCCTTGCATAATGTATTGATGTTTTGCTCAACATTATATTGTGTATAGGTTAGTGTTGTATTTGCTTTATTAAACAATTCAACATAACTGATGGCTTTTATTTCTTGTCCGTCTTTGTCTGTGGTTGTGGCAGTTACTTTATAAATGCCTTGCTGGAATTTGGAAGTTTGATGTTTGGCTAAACCATAAACCGTAAACTGTAAACTGTCAACAGTTGTTATAGTGTCTTTTAAAACATCTCTATTGCTTTTCCATTCATTTCTGTCTGTTTCATTATCATATTCATCATTTGGAAAGTTATTGATGTATTCATCCTTACTCATTACAAAAACATCTGGTCTGTCCCAATATCTTTTTCTGATTAATCTGTCAGGCAATTGCAAGCTGGTAACAGATAGGTTTACTTTACCAGCAACCTTTTCTCCATCAAGGTTCTCTGCACTTAATTCAATGTTCTTAAAGTCTTGCAAAGCAATTTTATCATCCAACTTTAATCTTAAAATAGTGGATTGATAGCCGATAGAAACAGATGAATTGCCTTCTCTTGTTTCTCCATTCAAATCTGTAACACTAGCAGTGATGCTATAATCAAAAATGGGTTGAGTGCTTTTGTTAATGCCTGCATCTGGCTCAGCTTTAAAAGTAATGGAGAACTTGCCATTGGCATCTGTTTTTATCTCTCCATTGGTTATTTGTTTAGATTCAGATGATGGTCTTGGC
>JANYEB010000261.1 GCA_025363355.1 Chitinophagaceae bacterium
TTTTTGCTGGAAAACCAATTGGGTACTTTGCCCTAGGCTTAGATTTTTAATTTGGTAAGTATCAAGTGGAAATATGTGTAACTACTATTTGTGTTTTAATTTTTTATGAACAAATTTTTCAATTCATTATCATATCAGCAAATTTGCTAATTAGTATACTATAACAAAATGTCTTTACAAACTACTGTTGATTTTTTAGAACCTATAAACCTTGCTTATTTATCAGATGATGAAGGTTATAGAGATACCCAATTAGGCAAACATATTGCTGTGCATGAAGACGAGTTTCCTGATATAGAAAAAGCAGATATTGTTTTAGTTGGCTGTGGCGAAATGCGTGGTCAAGGTTTAGAATATGATAATTCATCATCGCCAGATGCTATTAGAAAAGAGTTTTACAAATTATTTCATTGGCATAATAATGTAAATGTTGCAGATGTTGGAAATGTAAAACGTGGAGCCAATTTACAAGACACTTATGCAGCATTGCAAGCCATTGTAACAGAGTTGCTGGAACAAAACAAAAAAGTAGTTATTCTTGGTGGAAGTCATGATATAACACTTGCACAATACAACGCTTATTCTTCTCTTGAAAAAATAATTGAAGTTGCTTGTGTTGATGCTGCTGTTGATTTAAATATGGACAGTGTTTTAATAGCTGATAATTTTTTGATGGATTTACTAACTGGCGAACCAAATTATGTAAAACATTACACACACATTGGGTTTCAAAGTTATTTAGTGCATCCACAAATGCTTGAAACAATTGATAAATTAAGGTTCGATTGTTTTAGAGTTGGTAAAGTAAGAGAGAATATTGAAGAAATGGAACCAGCTATTCGTAACGCAAATTTATTTTCGTTTGATATTAGTGCCATCCAATTTGCAAATGCACCTTCAAATCGTTTAACCCCTAATGGATTTAATGGAGAAGAAGCTTGCAAGCTAATGCAATATGCTGGAATGAGCGATACAGTTAGCAGTGTTGGTATTTATGGATATTATCCAGAACACGATATTCATAATCTTACTGCAAAACAAATAAGTCAAATGCTTTGGTATTATATGGATGGTATTTATAAAAGCAAATTTGAATCTAGCTTAGACGATAGAAATAATTTTAACGAATACACACTTGTTTTGGCTGAGTTTGATACCGTTTTTTTACAAAGTAAAAAAACCGGCAGATGGTGGATGAAGGCACACGATGGCAAATTTATTCCTTGCAGTAAAATGGATTATGTAATTGCTGGAAACAATGATATTCCTGAAAGATGGATGCGTTATGCCGAAAGATAAAAATACAATCCTTGTTGATGGAAACAACTATTTATGAAACACCTGAATGTTCTTTTTGCTGTAGTTTTTATTATAATACTTTGTTCTTGTAAAAGCAATAAACAACTGGTAGTTTCTACTCCTACACAAGTCTTACAAACACAACCACAGCTATCAATTAAACAAGAACCTGTTGTTTCAAGTTTATTAAACGACTCAAATTTTAGTAATGCACACATAGGTATTTGTGTTTTTGAACCTTTAACTAATACCTATTTAACACAATATCAAAGCAACAAATATTTTGTTCCTGCAAGCAATGTAAAAATAGCTACTTGCTATGCTGCAATGAAATATTTAGGCGATAGTTTAGTAGGATTAAAATATTTGGAAGATGAATCTAATATTTATGTTCAAGCTGCTGCTGATCCTACTTTTTTACACAAAGATTTTCCTACTCAAAAAATTTTTAATTGGTTAAAGTCAGCACAAAAAAAAATCTATATAAGCGATAATAAAGTTGCAGTTAAACCACTAGGCAAAGGTTGGGCGTGGGACGATTACAAAGAGCCATATATGGCAGAACGTAGTGCATTCCCAATTTATGGAAACATCGTTAAGTTTTATTCTGATGAAGATGTTTATAAAACTATACCACCATATTTTGAGAAATTTTTTAGCAGCCAATTCCAAGCTAGCGATGGAAATATGAAGTTTAATGTGACAAGAAATTATGGTAGTAATTCTTTCTTTTTCGATATCATACCTGGCAAGAAAGATACAGATGAAATAACGTTTAACACCAATCAAACCATCAATCCAATATCAGCGATTTTAGGTGACACACTTAACAAAACAATTGAAAAAACTGGCTACAAAAGTATGGTTAAAAAGATTTACTCTCAACCAACTGACTCTCTTTTAAAACCAATGATGCACAATAGCGACAATTTTTTTGCAGAACAATCTTTACTAATGGTTAGTAATGAAAAGCTAGGCTATATGAGTGATGAAAAAATAATTGATACACTACTTAAAACAGATTTAAAAAACTTACCACAAAAACCAAAATGGGTTGATGGTAGTGGGCTTAGCAGATACAATTTATTTACCCCACAAGATTTTGTATTTATTTTAAATACGATGAAAAACGAGTTTGGTTGGCAGCGAATAAAAACTATTTTTCCTGCTGGAAACGAAGGAACTTTGAAGGGCTTTTATCAAAAATATTCTGATAAAATATTTGCCAAAACAGGTTCATTAAGTAACAATATTTCTTTGAGTGGTTTTTTAACTACCAACTCAGGAAAAGAACTTATTTTCTCTATCATCATCAACAACCATCAAACAACCTCAAATATTGTTAGACTGTCAATAGAAAAATACTTGACTGACTTAATTGAACATAATTAGCAGCAAAAAAAATAAAAATGTTTTAACACAATATTTTAATAAGGTCATCGTTATACTATAATCCACAACTAGATTAACCTTTATTTAATCCCCAACTTACTGCAAACGATTCAAGTTCACACTTAATAAACTCTTAGAGTTTATATTATTGTGTCTTAGCCAATCCACCTGTGAATAATTTTTAATTATTAACTAAAAAATTATGAAAAAGGGAATAATCTTTTTTGCATTCGGACTGTGTACATTAATTACTAGAGCTGGTAGCGACAAGAACGATGTTAAGTTTGCTGACAGAGACAAACAGAATAGTACATTCTTTAAAATGTCTAGAAACAGTAACAGAACTAGTATTTTCGAGCAATTACAGTATCTAATTAAAGTAAAGGGAGGAAAATCAAATTTTGCAGTTTCAAATGCACAGTATCAAACAACATATTCGACCTATGAAGATGTTGTTGAACTTTTAGGAGAACCAAATATTCGATTTAAAAACACTTTAGTTTATACATTAAATCCAACAAATGGTTGCAAAGCAATTATTGAATTAGATGCAAACAAAAATGTTGTTTATTTGGGTGTTAAGGATTGTAATTAGTTTGAAAATGATTTATACAAAGTCGAGTAAATTATAAAATTACTCGACTTTTTTTACGCTACATCTTCACCAGTAGATGCTGTCCATAATTTAAACCAATCTTCATTTTCTAACATAATATTCGAAGCTTCTTTTACTTGCAGCAATCTTTCAATTTTAGTTGTACCAACAACAGGTAAAATATTTGTTGGATGTTTTAATAAAAATGCAATTAAGATTTGATTCATACCTGTATTATATTTTTCAGCTAGTTCACTTGCAGTTGAAAAAATACTTCTAAATCTTGGATGCTCATCTTCGCTTAAAATACCACCTCCTAAAGGACTCCAAGCCATTGGACGAATTTCATTTTGCAAACAATTATCTAATGTTCCATCAATAAATGGTTTTAAATGAACTATAGAAAGTTCAATTTGATTATAGTTAATTTCAACTTCATTTTTTAAAGCGTCAACTTGTTGTGGCAAAAAATTTGAGACACCAAATTGCAACACTTTACCTTCTTCTTTTAGTTGAGTAATAGCTTCTGCAACTTCTTTAGGATTTAGTAAAGGACTTGGCCGATGTATTAAAAAAACATCAAGATAATCTGTATGGAAATTTTTGAGTGATTGTTCAACGGACTTAATGATATGCTGCTTACTTGTATTATAAGACTTTACTTGATGATTGGGTCTGTTGTCACAAACCATCTGAATGCCACATTTTGTAATCAATTTTATCTTAGAACGCAATGTGTGCTTGTGTTTAATGGCTTGCCCAAAATCAGCTTCAGTGGTATAATCACCATAAATATCTGCGTGGTCAAATGCTGTTATTCCATTTTCAACGCATTGATTAATGATAAACTCATAGTCATGAGTTGAAAAATTAGCTCCCCATTTCCCCCAACGCATACAACCTGCAACAGGTGATATAACTGTATTCATAAAATGATTTTAAACTTTTAACTATAAAGAAGGTTCTTGCTGACTTAAACAATGCCAACTTCCTAAACCCCAAATTACATCAGTGCTATCAATACCAACAACCTTTCTATCTTTAAAACAATCTTGAATTATTTGCAATGCTTTATCATCATTCTTATCTCTAAAAGTTGGAACACAAACAGCATTGTTTGCAATATAAAAATTTGCATAAGATGCAGGCAGGCGTTGATATTCACAAATTACTGCACTTGGCATTGGCAACTCAATTATGTTCATCTGCTTGCCAGTCTCTAAACGCATTTTACTAAGTTGTTTCAAATTATGTTGAAGTAATTTATAGTTATCATCATTCTTATTTTCTTCAACAACAGTAACAACAGTATCAGCATTTACAAAACGAACTGTATCATCAATATGTCCATCTGTATCATCCCCAACAATGCCTTCATCAACCCAAAGAAAATGTGTTGCACCATAATAATTGTGTAAGTATTCTTCAATTTGTTGTTGATTCAAATGTGGGTTTCTATTTTCATTCAACAAACAACAAGTTGATGTTAGCAAAGTGCCTGCACCATTGAATTCTACACTTCCACCTTCCATCACAATATTTGGATGAAACACTCGCAAGTCTAATTTATCACCAATTAAAGTTGGAATTACATCATCCAAATCGTAAGGTGGATATTTATTTCCCCAAGCATTATAACCCCAGTCAACAATGACTTTTTTTTGTTCATTTTTATTAATTAAAAATGCTGGTCCGTGATCTCTACACCAAGCATCATTTGTAGGATGATGGTAGAATTTTATTTTGTCTAAATCAACACCAGCATTAATCAAATGCTTTGTAGCAAAGGATTGCATAGTATCGTTTACAATATTGATACAAACAAATTCACCTTTACTTACATTTTTTATAAATTGAGAATATGGTTCGTAAATCGTATCAATTTTATCTGGCCAACTTGCTTCTTTATGAGGCCAACTAAGCCAGGTTGCTGTATGTTTTTCCCATTCTGCTGGAAAATGAAATCCTAATTGTTGTGGAGTTTGTATCATTTTAGTCTTCGTCTATAAATCGTTTTGTAATGGGCTGATAACTATCAATTCTTCTATCTCTCATAAATGGCCAATGCGTTCTGTAACTATCGGTTTTTGCTGTATCAATTTCAACAACTTCTGTTTCTTCCTTTTCGTGAGATGCTTTGTACAAAAGCCTTCCAAAAGGATTGGCAACAAAACTTCCACCCCAAAATTTCATTAATCCATCTTGCTCAAAACCAACTCTATTAACACTTACAACGTGAACACCATTTGCAACTGCATGACTACGTTGTATAGTTTGCCAAGCGTTATATTGCTCATCATTAGTTGCTTCGTCTTGACTTGTAGCCCAACCAATAGCTGTTGGATAAAACAAAACTTCAGCACCCATCAAAGCTGTAATTCTTGATGCTTCTGGATACCATTGATCCCAGCAAATTAAAATGCCAATTCTACCATATTTAGTATCAAAGTTTTTGTAGCCCAAATCACCTGGTGTGAAATAAAATTTTTCATAAAATGCAGGATCATCTGGTATGTGCATTTTCCTATACTTTCCTAAGTATGTTCCATCTGCATCTATTACTGCTGTTGTGTTGTGATAAATTCCTGAAGTTCTTTTTTCAAATAAAGATGCAATAATTACAACACCACTTTCTTTTGCTACTTCACACAAAGTGCCAGTAGTTTTTCCAGGAATTTTTTCAGCTAATTCAAAGTTTTCATAAGCTTCAACATCACAGAAATAAAGAGATGTAAATAACTCTTGCAAACACACAATATTTGCTCCTTTACTTGCTGCTAATTTAACTTGTTCAATTGCTTTTTGCAAATTAGTATTTACATCTGCAACACAAGTCATTTGCACCAGACCTATTTTCACTTTACCCATATATAAAATTTGAAGTTGCGAAAATAAAGTTATAATTGTTACTATAAGCTTATTGTAGCTAGTATTCAAATAAAAAGGAAATGATTAAGTGACAATTAGCAGATTATAAAAAGCATTTCTATAAATCTAAACCTCCCTAATAGTATGACCAGTCAGATTTATAAAAACATCTTCAAGATTTGCTTTTTTAACTTCCTTTGGTCTTTCAAAACCAGTTGCAACAAGATTGTCAATTAATTTATCTGGAGTTTCAATAGCAATAATTTTGCCCGAATCGATAATGGCAACTCGATTGCAAAGCAATTCTGCTTCATCCATATAATGCGTAGTAAGAATAATAGTTGTACCAGTATTTCTAATATCTTGAATTAAGTCCCAAAGATTACGTCTTGCTTGAGGGTCAAGACCAGTTGTGGGTTCATCTAAAAAAATAATTTTAGGTTTATTAATAAGCGTTGTTGCAATAGAAAAACGTTGCTTTTGTCCGCCGCTTAATTCTTTAAATTTAGCTTTTGCTTTGTCTCTAAGATTTACTTTATCTAACAGTTCTAAAGCATTCACTTCTTCGTTATATAAACCACAAAAAAGGTTAATTAATTCTATCAAGTTTAAACCAGGATAAAAGCCACTAGCCTGTAATTGCACACCAATTATTTTCTTAATTCCATTAGCTTGAGTATCAAGGTCAAGCCCAGCAACAGTAATAGTTCCACTTGTTTTTGTTCTAAGAGTTTCTATAATTTCAAGCGTTGTAGATTTACCTGCTCCATTAGGGCCAAGTAAACCAAAAATTTCACCTTCAAAAACTTCAAAACTTATTCCTTTAACTGCTTCAAAATCGCCGTACTTTTTAACCAGGTTTTGTACTGATATAATTGGGTTGCTCATTGCTATTGTTTGTATTGCCAAAAATAGAATCTTATTCTTTACTTGAACAAACAATTTGTTTCTTTGCTCCACAAAATCAAAAATAATGCTTGCAAATTATCATCATACGGTTACTGAAAGATTTTTAAAATATGTTACAATAGATACACAAAGTAATCCTCAAAGTAATGCTCATCCATCAACAGAAAAACAAAAAGATTTATCAATTTTATTGGCGAAAGAGTTATTAGAAATTGGCTTGATTGATGCCCATTCTGATGAGTATGGATATGTGTATGCAACCATTCCATCAAACACAACAAAACAAGTTCCTGTAATATGTTTTTGTAGCCACGTTGATACTGCTCCAGATTGCAGTGGTACAAACGTGAAACCCATACTACATAACAATTATAATGGAGATGATATTGTTTTACCTGATGATAATTCTCAAATTATTTCTGCATCCAAATATCCATATTTAAAAACACATATTGGTAAAGATATTATCACTGCAAGTGGAACAACTTTACTTGGTGCTGATGATAAAAGTGGTGTTGCAATTATTATGGATATGGCAAATTATTTAGTTACTCACCCAGAAGTAAAACACGGCACAATAAAAATTCTTTTTACACCAGATGAAGAAGTTGGTGCTGGCACTACAAAACTTGATTTGCAAAAGTTAGGAGCAGATTTTGGATATACCTTAGATGGTGGAGAAATTGCCACTTTTGAAGATGAAACTTTTAGTGCGGATGCTGTAACTATCAACATAAAAGGTGTAATTTCTCATCCAGGATATGCAAAAGATATTATGGTAAATGCAATTAAAATTGTTGGAGAAATTGCTGCTGCTTTACCAAAAAATGATTGGAGTCCAGAAACAACAACAGGCAGGCAAGGCTTTGTGCATCCTGTGAGAATTGAAGGATTAGCAGAAAAGGCAAGCATAGAATTTATTGTAAGAGATTTTGAAACAGCAAAACTTGCCGAATATGAACAGCGTTTAAAAGCAATAGCAGAAAAAATTTTAGCGAATCATCCAAAAGCAATAATGGAATTTATTATCAAAGAGCAATATAGAAATATGAAGGAAGTGCTTGATAAACATCCACAAGTTGCTGCCAATGCAATTACTGCTTATGAAAAAGTAGGATTAACAGTTATTAAGGAACCTATACGTGGTGGAACAGATGGCAGCCGTTTAAGTTTTATGGGTTTGCCTTGTCCAAATATTTTCACAGGTATGCAAGCCATTCATAGCAAACACGAATGGGTAGGTGTAAGTGATATGGAAAAAGCTGTGGAAGTATTGGTTGCATTAACACAAGTATGGGAAAACTGCTAAAATTGAAGCATTAGTTCGAGTAAATTTTAGTCATTCTGAGAAGTTAATTTTGGCCTCTTCAAAAAAAATATAAAAAAAAATGCACTAGAATTTTGTTTATATTTATTTTCTATTACTTTTGCCGTCCGAAAAACGGGATAAGTTCTTAAAAAGAAAATAATTAAGCCGAGGTAGCTCAGTTGGTAGAGCAGCTGATTTGTAATCAGCAGGTCGTGGGTTCGACTCCCTTCCTCGGCTCTTTAATAGTCAATCTTTTATTATTGTATTGAATCTATAAAATTATTTTGGGTAGATGGCCGAGTGGTTAAAGGCGACAGACTGTAAATCTGTTCTCTCACGAGTACGTAGGTTCGAACCCTACTCTGCCCACAAGTTCTTTAAATTTTGTATGATGATTAATTATACAAAAAATAATACAAGCGGAAGTAGCTCATTTGGTAGAGCGATAGCCTTCCAAGCTATAGGTGGCCAGTTCGAGCCTGGTCTTCCGCTCAGATTAGTTCTTTTTAGTTAATGATGAGAGACTTTTCTCTCTAAGCTATGCAAGCCATTGTAGCTCAGGGGTAGAGCACTTCCTTGGTAAGGAAGAGGTCGTGAGTTCAATTCTCATCAACGGCTCAATATTTAAGATTTTATTCTTAAAAAATAAAAAATAAACTATGGTCTATAGACGTGTTCTGTGGGCTTTATTTAATAAACAAATAAAAATTAAACAAAATGTCTAAAGAGACCTTTAAGAGGGAGAAACCCCACGTAAACATTGGTACTATAGGTCACGTTGACCATGGTAAAACCACTTTAACTGCAGCTATCACTAGTATCCTTTCAAAAAAAGGTATGGGTAACGTTGCTAAGAAATATGATGAAATTGATGGAGCTCCTGAAGAAAGAGAGCGTGGTATTACCATCAATACTGCTCACGTTGAATATCAAACAGATAATCGTCACTATGCTCACGTTGACTGTCCAGGTCACGCTGACTATGTGAAAAATATGATTACAGGTGCTGCTCAAATGGATGGAGCTATCCTTGTAGTTGCTGCTACTGATGGTCCTATGCCTCAAACTAGAGAGCATATCCTTCTTGCTCGTCAAGTTGGTGTTCCTTCAATGGTTGTATTTATGAATAAAGTTGATTTAGTAGAAGATGCTGAATTACTTGAGTTAGTTGAAATGGAAATTCGTGAACTTTTAACTAAAAATGGTTTTGATGGTGACAATACTCCAATTATTCAAGGATCTGCTACAGGTGCCTTGGCTGAAGAACCACAATGGGTTGCTAAAGTTGAAGAATTAATGGCAGCTGTTGATAGTTATATTCCATTGCCTCCAAGACCAGTCGATTTACCTTTCTTAATGAGTGTTGAGGATGTATTCTCAATCACAGGTCGTGGAACTGTTGCAACAGGTAGAATTGAAAGAGGTATTATTAAAGTTGGTGAAGCTGTTGAAATCGTTGGATTAATGGATGCTAACTTAAACTCAACTGTAACTGGTGTTGAGATGTTCAAAAAACTTCTTGATCGTGGTGAAGCTGGAGATAATGCTGGTTTATTATTACGTGGTATTGAGAAATCTCAAATCCGTCGTGGTATGGTAATCGTTGCTCC
>JANYEB010000017.1 GCA_025363355.1 Chitinophagaceae bacterium
TATTCCTTCTGCCCAACTTGCACAAAACCCCTTGTTGTATGAAGCCCTTCTTGAAGACTTTAAAAAATTAGCTACTCAAATTTATTCTTTAAGTAGCTAATTTTCAATAATTCCTGTCAATTAATTTTTAATAAATTGTAAAGTCTCCCAAGTTTTTCCATCCCAAGTTTTGATAAAATATAGCTCAGATTTTAAATTGTTAACTGGCATTGTAATTTTCTTAGTTCCTACTGCATATTTCTTTTGGAACACAACAATTCCCATTTTGTCTGTTATTACAACTTCTTGAATATTGTTTTCACCAGTTTTGAATGTTTCTTTATCTTCAATTGTAGATAAGTTTAATGTATTTGTTACTGGATTTGGTGACAGCATTAATCTTGCACCAGTACAATTTGGTGCAAATACTACTGCATCGCTTGTAATATTTCCACAAGGTGTTGTTACTACAGCTCTTATAGTATAATATCTATTTCCTCTCCTTAGTGGGTAATCTGTTCCATCTAAAGCATCCTCTAAAAATACAAAAGGGTTACTAGCCAAGGTCATATCTTTTTTGTACCAACTACAATTTGTAGCAGTAGGAATTGGTGTATAGGCTGCGTACAAATAAGGACCTGCATCACAGTTTGCTACCATTCTTGTAAAGTTTAATGAACTTGCTCCTCTACCAGATGTAATATTGGTTCTTTCCACATTATAGGGTGTTCCACATATTGGTGTAACTCTTGCTGCTAAAGTTAAAACTCCATCTCCATTTTTAGTTAGAGTTGTTTGTGTTGCATTTGGAGTGTTTATAGTTGCTAAGCCAATAGGAGTAGCTGTCCATTGTACAGATGCTCCTGCTGGCAAATTAGCCACAGAATATAAATTGGAAGTATTACAAAAGAAATTATCACCATTAAGGTTTGTTGAATTTGCAGAACCAACTAATAAATTGTAATAGCTTGTCACTAAATTTTGCATATTTTCAATTCTAATTAAATATTCCTGACCTGTAATAAAATTAAAACTTACACTCGAAAATAAATTAGTTGCTGAAATATTATCATTTTGTGCTAATTGAACTAATGTATTGCTAAACAATGTTAATCTTGTATTTGCATTTGTTCTATTAGTAATTGCTGATGTTGAAACACTTAGAGTTGCAGTACAATTTGGTACAAACCTCACCCAATCTACATCACACTGAGTCCAAGTTCCATTGCCTTCATATTGTTGATGGAAATTGTGCTCTTGAATAATACCAGTATTTATTTGTCTAGCAACTTCTGAAAAATTATCCATTTCTAAATCGTCATATTCTCCTTTTAAATCTTTCCAAGCTGCACAATTACTTTGGCTTTTCCCTCTTTCGATTGAGTAGAGCATAACTGCAATTTGTAATCTAGAAAAATTTATTTTACAATCCCTATCCCTATTATAACTCATTACATTTCTCGGATTCGGTTGAGATGCTCCAGCAGGTGGATTGGTGTAACAATCACCCCAAGGGTCGGCCGTATTATTATAATTTCCAGTTGCATTAAAACTACAAGCACCAAAAGTATTAAAAAGATTATTAGTCAAATCTGGGTCAGCAGGTGTGTCGCCAAGAAAATCGCCTGTTGCTTCACAAATTTTTTGGTTTGTAGGACCGCCACCACCAAATGGACAAAAACCAAAGAAAGGCCAAGTTCGATTTCTATCAACTGGTTCTTTTCTACATTTACCTCTACTTGAATATTGATGTGTATGGTCTAACTCAAAGTAATGTCCAACTTCGTGTGCTATTGTTGTATTTGCTCCTCCATTAGTTGCTGAAAAGTTTAATACAATTCCATCTCTACCAAAAAACCTAGAACGAATGTGAATACCAGCAACATCAGTATAATCACCGACAATATGAATATTAATACAACCTTGTGACTTATTATTTTGAATTAAATTCCAAGCTTCTCCATCACCTCCTATATCAAAATTATCATCACTATTTATAAAGCCAATATCACACCTTAAATAAAATCCAATTAAAGTTCTGTTATCAACAGTAAAAACTCTGTTTAGGTTGTCAATATAATTTCTTAGCTGAGCCAAAACTGGGCCACCTGTACCATTTGAACGCCTGTAAACCCAAAATTTTATTGGGACTTTATATTTTGCAATATCGGAGGTTATAATTCTGTTTGTTACTCCATTATTATAACCAATACTGTCCAATAAATTATTTAGATATTGATTATTACCAAACCAAGGTAAAGCTTCAGCTTCGGTGGAATCTCTGTCTTGTGCATCATCATCAACATACTCAATTGTTTGAGAAAAACTACTTATCATTTGGAAAAGTAGCACTATTAAAAATATTATTTTTTTCATTTTTTAATTTTTTATAATTATGCATTTCGTTGCAATTTTGTTATTTTCTTCACTTATTAATTGTCCTTTATTATATACTTTTAAGTTACTAAAAACTGAACCACAATCTGTCTTGGATGACTTAAAGCAAGTTGTAATTGTATCTGTTACATTAGGTCTAAAAAAAATAATAAATTTTTTACATAAGGTATTATCAAAAGATGAAGCATCTGTATTTGAATTATAAATAGGGCCTAAATCAAACTCCCAATATTGTGATGATGTATTTGGAATTGTATTTAATTGGGAAATAACAGAATAAAAGACTCCATTTTCATCTTTAATTTTCAAACTATCTTTAGAGAATAATGGGTTAACTTCACTGTGAATGTATGTACCATTAACGTCTTTAAAAGATAGTAATATATACGATTGTTTTACATCCAAAGGCTCTTCACATTTAGGAGGCTTTTTACAAGCGAAAAGTACTATTATTGCAAATAATACTAAAATGTAAGTTGTGGAATTTTTCATAATTCAGTTTTTAAAATAGTGTAATTATTTAATATTAATATAAGACAATCAAATTGTCATATTTGTTACATTCATTGGTGGACTATTTTCGTGCAATACAATTTTTCTAATGACTTTTCTGTTCGTTGTTTTTTCTTTTTTCATAACCTCAAAATTTTAGAGTGTTTGAAATAGGGTTTCATACAACGGTCGAGGCTTTGTGCAGTTGGGGAATTGACCAACTGTACAAAGCCTCGACCGTTGTATGAAACCCTATTTCAAACACTCTAAAATTTTGAGGTTATGAAAAAAGAAAAAACAACGAACAGAAAAGTCATTA
>JANYEB010000054.1 GCA_025363355.1 Chitinophagaceae bacterium
GAAAATCAAAACAAAGCATTTGTTTTAATTATAGACGAAATTAATAGAGCCAATTTACCATCAGTTTTAGGAGAGTTGATTTATGCTTTAGAGTATCGTGGCAAAGAAGTTACAACAATGTACCAGCTTGGCGAAAGCAATAAAATAACATTGCCACACAACCTCTATATAATTGGCACAATGAACACAGCAGATAGAAGTGTTGGGCATATTGATTATGCTATACGTCGTAGATTTTCTTTTATTCCAGTGCTTCCAAATGTAGCAGTAATAACATATCCCAAAGCAAAAGCACTATTTGTAAAAGTGCAGGAACTTTTCAATAAATACACTTCACCCGATTTCATTAAAGAAGATGTTGCCATTGGGCATAGTTATTTTTTATACGATGATGCCGAAATAGCAATGAAACTTAAATACGATATAAAACCAATATTGTTAGAGTATGTAAAAGATGGTGTTTTATCAGAAGTAGCAAAAAGCGAAATAGTAGCATTAAATGCTTAGTCAAATAATATCAACATACGAACATTGTACTATTGATTCCTTGTCAGAGGAAGTTTTAGTTGAGTTGTTAAAGCAGCAACCCAAACTAATTGATTTAATAAATCTAAAAGATAAATCGTTTAAAACAGGCTATTTTATTGGGCTTGATTGGTTAGTCAATACAGGAGAAGCATTATATGTAAAACCCAAATTAGATAAAAATTCAAACCCTACACACTACCTTAAAATATTGGGTTTGTGCCTTAACCATCCAGAAATATTAGTTCATACAGAACAATTATTTGAAATTGAATTTGATAAAAAGCCAATCAAAATAAATAAAACTGACGACCATATAACGCCTTTAATAATTGTTCAATTTTTAAGGCTCGTTCAAACCATTGTAAAGAAGGGTTTGCGAAGAACTTACTATAAAACAGAATCAAATATTAGAAATAGTATTAAGGGCAAAATTTTAGTAAGTAAAACTATAAAGCAAAACCAGTTAAAGAATAAACTACTACACACCTATTGCACTTACGATGAGTTTGGTATTAATAGCCCCGAAAACAGATTAATAAAAAAAGGCTTGCAATTTGTGCTTAAATACACCAAGCTAATACATAACGATAATATCAATTTTTCACCAGTTTTAAACTTCATACTACCAGCTTTTGAAAAGGTTGATGATAATATAGAACCACATCATTTAGGCAACATAAACTTCAATCCTTTTTATAAAGATTATACCGAAGCTATTCGATTGGCAAAACTTATTTTAAAACGATTTGGTTATAACATTAATGCAATAAATAAAAACGAAGAAATTGAAGTGCCCCCATTTTGGATAGATATGTCTAAACTTTTTGAGTTGTATGTTTTAAGCAAACTAAAAGAATCATTGGGGGCTAAAGAAATTATATTTCAATCAAATGCAAAGTATGGCTTCTTAGATTTTTTAAGAACCACCGAAGGCAACGAAATGATAATTGATGCTAAGTATAAATTAGATTATAAGAAAGGTGAGTACAACATAGATGATATAAGACAATTAAGTGCCTATGCAAGAGATAAAGGAGTGCTAGAAAAATTGAGCATAGAAAAAACAAAATGGCAGCAAACCGTTTTAAATTGTATTATCATTTATCCTGATGATAATGCACAACAAAAAATTGTAAAAGCGGAATTGTTATCCTTTCCAATAACGCAATTTGAAAAATTTTATAAACTTGGAATTGGCATTCCTACAATACCATAACTATGAGAATCAAAGAAATCGTAATTAAAAATTACAAAGCATTTTACAAAGAACATACAATTAATGTTGATGGTAAAAACCTATTTATCTATGGAGAAAATGGTAGTGGCAAAAGTTCTTTGTATTATGCTTTAAAAGATTTCTTTCAGTCATCAAGAGAAGATATAGATTTTAATAAATTAGAGAATATTTTCTTAACCAAGCCTGAAAAAGGTAAAGGATATATTAAAGTAAATTTTAGCCCCGATAAAGATGGCAATGTAGCAGGTAAAACATATCAATTTGGTGCAAAGTCAAAAGACACATATACTGCTGCTGATACTAGCATTAGAGATGCTATTAATCTAAAAAGTTTTCTAACCTACAAGCATCTTTTAGGTATTCACAATATTAAAAAAGGGGAACAAATAGATTTATTCGATTTGCTAGTTAAAGGTGTTTTAAAACATTTTAAAAGCACAGCAATAACAGGCTCGAAAGAATTAGGTGAGTTGTGGCAAGATGTTGAAACTGCTTGTAAAAAACAACTCGATGGGGTGCGTTATAATTCGGCTCAAAAAAAGAGAGATGTTGAAGGTTCAATAAAACTGTTTAATGATGCTTTTCGTGAATTATTTAAAGTAAAGAGTCCAGAATATATTCTTAAAACAGCACAGCCAATTTTAGACGAGTTTAACCACAACATTAAAATTACACTCAACTATACCGAAGCAAAACCAAACGAAGATTATTCAGCAGTAACAAATAATTATGTACGTTTAAAATTAAAATACCTTGATAAAGAGATAGCAGAACCACATCTGTTTTTAAACGAAGCAAGATTATCTGCAATTGCAATTTCCATTTACTTAGGAATGGTAAAAAGACATATTCAAGGGAATCCATTAAAAGTTTTATTTTTAGACGACATCTTCATTGGCTTAGATATTTCAAATCGCCTTCCACTTTTACAAATCTTAGAAAAGGAATTTAATAGTTATCAAATAATTATAACAACTTATGACAAACCTTGGTATGAGTTTATCAAATCCACTTATTTAGTTAATAATAGAAACTGGAAGAGTTATGAGTTTTACGCACGAAGGGCTAGAAAGGGTTTTGAGATTCCTGTATTAAAAGAAAATGGGTCAAATTCTTACGTTCAAAATTACATTGATACTGCAAACAACTATTTTGCTAAAGGAGACAACAAGGCAGCTGGTGTCTATCTTCGTTCTGCTTTTGAATTTATTTTAAAACAGTTTTGTTATGGTAAAGTTCCAATTATGTTTATGCCAGATGCATCTAAACTAAAAACTGATACTTTATGGTTAGCAGTTAAGAAATACAAAATAGACAATCCTGCTAAATGTAATCTAACAAACCCTACAAAAACTCAAATAGACCACTATACAAGTTTAGTTTTGAACCCACTTAGCCATCACGATGTTAATAAACACGAAATATCATCAGAAATTAACGGAGCTATTACTACAATGCAAACTTTAAAAGCAGAACTAGGAGTATAAAAAATAAAAACTATGGCAAACTTTAAAGTAATTTACAAACACGGTCAATTTATTGATACTTTAACAGGTAAAAGAATTATACCAGTGCAAGACGCTATTTATGAAATAGTAGGTCGTAGTAATTCTTTTAGAGAAGAAGATGAAAAATTAAGAATATACACACCCACATCAAGCCCCAAAAAGAAAGAATTAGTAATCAAAAAGTATGGGGTAGCGAATGTGTTTAAAATAGCTAATGCAGGTTCTATACTTGTTTTCAGGGTTGGTAATTCCAAAAAAGTTGATGGTGATGAAAGCAATGAATATGCTTTTACTTGCACCATACTAGAAGATTTATACATTTACAAAAATGCTGATAGTGTTGGTGATGAAATTAAACATTGGCGTTTAGATAATTGTGTTTGCATTCTCGATAAATGTGTTCTTGGTGGATTAACTCTAACAGAAAAAATTTCGACCCATTCACTAAACAAACTTTTCTCACATATTGTAACATTTTATTTTAATATGCAGCGTTCTGGAGTATGCAATGCTTTTAATACATTCTTTTTCTACGAAAAAAATATGGAAGTAGTACACGATAAACTCATTAAGGGGTTGTACAAAAGTTTAGATGATGAACGTAAAGCAGTTGCAAGTTCATTTATTAAAAAATAGGAATTATTACCCACCCAGTCCTCAAAGTAAAAAACGGCTTTCTGTAAGCTACATTAATTTAGAAGAGTAATAAAAATTTATACAATACACAATAATCAATCTCTTCAATAGTAAAAGAAACTTAAACTGCTTTTATAGAAATTAGTTCATCAAATATTTCGTCATAACTAATTTGTTTTGCTACATACATTTTTTTCAGTTCAATTAAGTATCCATCCCTAAACCACCTAATGCCTAAATCTACTGCTAGTGTGTCGGTTTGTCTCCATTGAGCGAATAAAAAATTCACCTCACTAGGTCTTTTATGTTGGACAAACTCAGCCAAAATTGCAATCTGCAAAAATTGAAATCTTTTATCTGGTCCTAAAACTGTGAGCTCCTTTTCTGATATGTATTTTGACTTACTAATAAGTTCCTTTGAGCCAGCAACAAGGTCTGTTGCAGCAAAATAAAGTGTTTTAATTCTGGACATTGCGAAAGCCCCAATACACATTGGACAGGGTTCTAAACTGCTAAGCATAATAAAGTTTGCTAAGTTTGGATATTGATGTTTACTTACTTTCAATAAAGCATTAATTTCTGCGTGTCCTAATTGATGAAGTTGAACCAGCCCTTTACCTCTATTATCATAAATCGAGTTTCTACCAACTGCTACTAATAATTCATCGTCATCAAAAATTGCACAACCAATTGGCATACTATCTGCACAATACGCAAACCATACTTGTTTAAAAACAATTCTCCATAGTGGGGTTAAATTTTCTGTTATCATTTTCATTATTTTTTTATTTATTACAAAAAACATCGCAAGGTCTTTCTGCAATGGGGCTGTTATTTTTCCTATTAAAAATTTCATTCGCCAACCTATCCGTAAGCCAAGGTGCTTCAGTTAGTTTGCCTGGCATAGCTAAAAAGTGATTTGTAAAAGGTTCGTGTAATTGTGTATTTAAGCTATGATAGCCTTTATCATTTCTTCCAAAATCAACTTTATGACACCAATATGGATGATAATTTATATTCATTTTTTTAATATCATAATATTTTGCCGTTTCATTTAACAGGACTTCAACAGCATCTTCATCAATTTCTATGTCATCTTCATTACATAGTTTATTATACTTGGTCATTCCTATTATACTTGCATCAGTGTGATTAAAAATGGTAACATCAACATTGTCTAAACAATACAAATTATTTTTAAACATCCGTTCAGTTACTAAAAGATGTGCTTTATAAATTTTGATGGGCAAATCCATCTTAAACTCATCACTAAAAATTTGTTTAACACCCTTGCCAGCTGCATAAACAATAAAATCAGCTTCAACAACTTCATATTCCCCATTTATGTTTTTAATTGTTATAGAATGCTTATCAATAAATTTTAAATCTTTTACTTCATTTATAATGTCCCCCTTGTGGACATTTACAATTTGGTTTTGAATAAGATGAAGCAATAATCTAGGATTGATGGATTTTTCCTTTGCTTTAAAATAGCTAAAGCTATTATCAAGTTTTGCTTCTGGTAAAATTCTAATTGCGTGATCACTGGTTATAAGTTCATAATCTACACCTGCTTTATTCCAGCGTTCCATTGCTTTTTCGGCATTAGTATTATCTTTTATTAAAGCTACAGTTTCCAAAAAGTATTCTTCCACCACTTGAGGGTATTTACTCAATATTTGTTCGTATCCATAAATACATTTTCTGCTTACTTCTATTGCCTCTGCTATATCATCAATAGCATAGCTATGATATAAACCACGGTGTAAAATACCTTCACATTTTGTAGATGAAGACCTTGCCAGTTTTTCACCTTTTTCAATAAGCAATACTTTAAAACCAAGTTCCAATAGTTTTAAATGGAGCAATAATCCAGTGATACCAGCACCAATAATTACTACATCATATTTTTTCGCTTTCATATTCTATAATTTTTATTATTCATAAATTGTGTTAAATGTTATTTCATCAAGTTTTATTCTTACATCAGTTTCAAATAACTTCTTCAAAAAGTTTTTTTGTGGTAATATTTTGTGTTGCTTATCTCTTCCTCTTTTGTCAAATTGAGAATTAAAAGCATACTCAATTTGCTGCTTTTCTGTTCGTAAATCATAGCCCTTGTAATGCCCAGTTTCAAAAAAATTCATTCCAAAAACGTTAAGCTCTCTTATAGGGAATTGTAGTAGGTGATATATTGCCCAAACACCACAAAAAGGAAGACATTCGATTTCATTCCATATTTTTTTTCTTAGAAATTCACCAATTTTATAATAAGGCAAATTGACTTTGCTGTTTCGTTCTTTAAAAACCTTGAAATGATAACTTTCAGGTCTTGGCAATAGAATCAAGCACTTAGTCTCAATTTTTTTAATTTTGTATAAAGAATAGTCTAATTGGTTTTCTGATGGCAAGCTCAAATAGTGATAAAGCAAATCTGTTCTTTTTCCAAAGTCAGCAGTTTGTTTATTATTAAAATTATAACCATTATTTAATCTTACTACTATATCAAATTGGTCAATAAAATTGCCAAGCGTTTTGTTTTCCATAGCTTTACTTGGAACAACAACACAAATTTTTTTATCGGTAACAATTTCTTTGAACTGTGTGGTTTTAATTTGCATATTCCTATCTTTATTTTGTGCGAAGGAATATCTGGAATTATGGTATTTATATAATTCCCATAAATACTTTTTATATGAGTAATAAGCCTAACACTTCATTCTTGCTACCACCAGATGTGATCTTTTTTTTAGAAGACAAGGTAAAAGATAAGCTGAAATTAGACTACTCTAAACACAGGCGAGTTGCTTGTATAGCTAGGTGTTTGCACAACATTGAATTTGGAACAAATCTAAGTTTGAGTAATACCAACCTAAAATCTTGGATAGATAAGGTACAACGCTTTGTAGGTAATAAGAAAAAGGGAAAGGGTGCAACAAAAGAGACTAGAGAAATAATAGCACGTTTTCTAGAGTATAATTCTTGGAATGAATTTATTGACAGTCAATTTTCGCAATATGCAGAAACATTAAAAGATGAACATTTAGTTAAAGTTGATAATTTAAAAATACAAAATATTACACTTCCAAAAGATGTTACCGACAAACTAAAAGAATTTGACAAACTGATTGATGATTATAAGTTGATTGAAGCCGAAAGTCTTTACAAAAATGAAATAGTAAAATACAAGCTTAATGAAGATGAATATATAATAGCTAAGTTTAATAAACTATACG
Source organism: Chitinophagaceae bacterium (assembly GCA_025363355.1). Lineage (GTDB taxonomy): Bacteria > Bacteroidota > Bacteroidia > Chitinophagales > Chitinophagaceae > CAIVPM01. Next base: position 7,146 of record JANYEB010000054.1, read on the forward strand.
CAAAATTATTTCAAGAGAAAGATTTTAATATTGAAGAAATGGATAGCTTACTAACTCAGTGTTTAGCTACTTTTCAAAAATTCGGTCAATTAGAAGACATAATAGAAACAAAGGCAAAATTAGCACATTCAAAAGCAACACTTGGCGACTTAAATGCAGCCATTATTTTTTCAAATGAATTTTTAGATGCATCTCATAATAATACAATAAATCTAGCCAGAGGTTATATAACTGAAGGGTTTGTTTACTGGCAAAAAGGGGAATTAGAAGAAGGTTTAGTCTCTATGGATAAGGCTATATTGCTTGGAAATAAGTTAGTTTTAAGCAATATAGAAAATGATGTAAAAATAGGTCTAGAAATCATTGCTACCGGATATCATAATAAATCATTTATTTATAAAGAAATTCCAAATATTACAGAAGCTAAGGCTGCTGCTTTATTGGCTATTAAACAACACAGAAAACTAAATAAGAAAAAACAAGTAGGGATTATTCTATTTCAGTTAACAGAATTAGAATTTTTTGAAGGAAATTTTAATGAAAGCGATTGGAGTAATTATATTGAGGAAGCTAAAATCATATTCAGAGAAATTAAAGATTTTAGTTGGTTAGCACGTTGCATAGATTTAATTGCAATAGCAGCATATAAAGCAGGATTAAAGGAACTATCACTACAAATTTTTGAAGAAGGGTTTATTGAAATAAAACGAACAAAGGATAAATATGTTATTGCTTATTTTTTAGAAAGACAAATCAATTACTTTTTTATGGATAAGAAGTTTGATAAAGTTGAAGAGTATATTAATGAATTAATTGTTTTTTCTAAAGATAATAATTTGCCAAAATCATTAACGTCTGCCAATGAGAGTTTAGCGGAGTTATTTAACGCAAGAGAAGAAATTGATAAACGAGACGGATTATTAAAAAATATTATTGATGACTATGAAAAGCAATTTATAAATGAGCAATCCATTTATGAAAAAGCTCGGATTCAAGAAAAAATTGCACAAATAAAAGATCAGCTTAATCAACTGCCTGATGCTTTACAGATTTATGTTCAAATAAATAAATTTTATAAAGAAAAAAATATTCTTGACTCTTACGCTCGAACAGCTTTGATAATAATAGAGATTAAAGAAATATTAGGTGACACAAAAAATATTTTGAGCATACTAATTGATTTAGATAGCAAATTGGAAGGCACTACTTTTTACGTGTCGGCAACTGCAACTAAACTTTTTCTTGCTCACTATTACTTTTATACTGATGAATTTAAAACCGCAAAAATTTATGTGGAACAAGCTTTATATTTAATAAATAAGCATAAGCTAAGTAATCTTGCAAAAGCTTTAAAACTACAATGGCAAATTGATGGAAAAATTAGTGCACTTGAACCATTAGAAAAAGAATTTAATTTAGCATTAGAAGAGTTATATGACCTAATTCACGAATATCCTAAATTTCTTGAACCACTTTTAAGGCATTGGTATTATAAGAATGATAAAATCATTTTCAGCCATTTTTATCAATTAAGTGGTGTTAAAGCGTTATTGGTTTTTGATGATATAGAAAACATAAATAAAGTTTCAAAAAGCTTAGGTTGGCTATTTAATTCTTTTTTTATTTTATCATTAAGTCCTTTTGATTTATGGCACTTCGATGAGTTTATTTCACCATATAAATTTTACGAAACAGGAGATACTTTTATTAATATAGTCCGTTCAAATCAGGAAAGAAGTGATGTCCCAACATACTTAGAACAAATCGCAACAGCCTTTAATAATCAAAATAAGAAAGGTAATAATTATTTACCAAGCTACGTTTTTGCTAGGGTAGATACTGGAAAGGAAAAATTGATTATTGCAATAGGAAGGGCAAAAGGGCTTCCAAATATTGCCTACGAATTTATCAAGAAAAATACATTTAAACAATTAATTGAAAGTAAAGTATTTTTCTCTGATGTGCCAAGGTTTAAATTGTCAAATACATTGTATAATGATATAGCCATTGCACACGATTTAAAACATATTCCAGTATATATAAATAAACCCTCTCAATCTGACGAAATACAATTTCTATCTACTATTAAAACTCAAATACCTAATTACAATATTGCTGATAGGGTTATAAAATTAAAAACGCAACAGTTATTTAATTCTTTGTTTAACATTACAAAAACAGATGCAAATAAAACATTAAACAATTTTAAATACGAATTAGATATTTTGTTTTTAGATGAAAGAAACAAAATAGAAATTAGCATTTCATTAATTGAAGTTTCATTTTCTTTTCAAAAGTTAATTTACCCAATAATTATTTTGAATACATTCTAGTGAAAGATGAGATAACCCACCCATCAACGCTTCAAGAAAAAAAACGGCTTATGCAGTCCTACACTACAAGCCTTACCAATACTGCATTTTGTGTTGCTGCCAATTTTTAACTGCAATACTTTTTTATGCAATGCTGCTACGCTATTTGGCACTTTGTTATTCCACTTCGTTCCATATCAAACAGCCAATCCAATCACTCAAGCATAGCAATGAAAAAGACAGTCATTCCAACCACCACCACCATTCCTTTATTGCAGTACAAAAATTGTCAGAAGCATACTTAAACATAAAGTGCCATTATGCAATTTTTTTACCAACGCTTATACAAGTATGCCAAACAAAAAAAATCACATAATCACTTTATGTTAAGTAGCCAACACAAGCATTTAGAGAAAATGCAGCCGCTTTTTCTTTGCTATGCTAACCCACCCATTGAAGAACGAGCAGCTGTCTTTCAATTGAACTTTTGCAAGAAAATTTCAGCATTTGGCTATACTACCCACCCAGCCCATTTTCATTTGCCAGTAAAATAAAGCAGCTATACTTCAAGCCCTGTGATGCAATCAGCTTCATTCATTACACTTCCATTACGTTACAGCGTTTCGTTGCACTACACCACCTTTCACTCATTGCAGTTCATTCATTTCAGCCCATTGCATCACCACACAGCAAAAGCCTTTCTTCAATCACTCACAAGCCTTTGCTACATTGGCTTTGGTGGCTTCGCAAATTTACCAAAGCACCTTGCCATTTGTTCGTTCCTTTCAGTCAGGCACTTGCTTTTCTGCTATACTACACCTAAATACTTTGCTTTATTTTCCTGTTGTTTTTAACCCTTTCTAACGCTGCAAGAAGTTGAATTGATTTTTTCTTTTTTCTTTTTCTTTTTTGAAGCAAGGAAAAGGAAATTGAAGTTTTCATCTATTGTCCAGCGAGAGGCAAAAATATGCTCTCAAAAGTCGGCAAGGTCTGCGTTGCGTTTCACTTCACTTGCCGTTGGTTTTTGCAAAAAAATCTTCCCCTGTTTTTATCTTGCC
>JANYEB010000151.1 GCA_025363355.1 Chitinophagaceae bacterium
CAAGTAATAAAGTTGGTAGATGATGCAACAAAATCAAAATCTAAAACACAGTTGCTGGCAGATACAGCAGCAAAATGGCTCACTGTAATTGCAATTATTTCAGGTATTGCAACATTTTTATATTGGTATTTAACTGGTCAGCCTTTAGCCTTTGCAATGGAAAGAATGGTAACAGTAATTGTAATTTGCTGCCCACACGCATTAGGATTAGCAGTGCCTTTGGTAGTTGCAAAATCAACAGCATTATCTGCACAAAATGGTTTGCTGATAAAGAATAGAACGGCATTTGAAAATGCAAGAAAAATCACCACCATAGTATTTGATAAAACAGGAACATTAACAGTAGGAAAGTTTGAAGTATCTAAAATAATTTCTCTTCAAAGTGGCGTAAATGAAAATGAAATCATTCGCCTTGCATCTGCATTAGAACAACAATCAGAGCATCCAATTGCCACAGGCATCTTGCAAAAAGCAAAAGATTTATCTATAACAATTCCTTCAACAGAAAACTTCAAAGCCATTACTGGCAAAGGTGTTGAAGCCACAGTAGAAAGCAAACAAATATTAGTAGTTAGTTCAGGATATTTAAAAGAAAATAATTTGGCAATTCCCGAAGGCTTTACTGCAAATGATATAGAAACCGTTGTGTTTGTAATTGCCAATAATCAATTAATGGGTTACATTGCTTTATCAGATGAAATAAGACCCGAATCGGCAGAAGCAATTAAAACTTTAAAACAAAATAATATCAAATCAATATTGTTGACAGGAGATAATAGTAAAGTAGCAAAAAGTGTAAGTGATGCTTTGGGTATGGCTAGTTTTATTGCAGAAGTTTTACCACATCAAAAATTAGAAAAGATAAAAGAGTTGCAAAGCAAAGGTGAGTTTGTTGCAATGACTGGCGATGGTGTAAATGATGCACCAGCATTGGCAATTGCAGATGTTGGAATTGCCGTTGGTAGTGGTAGCGATATTGCAGCAGAAACAGTAGGAATTGTTTTGGTAAATAGCAACCCAAAAGATATAGTAAGTTTAATTTTATTTGGCAAAGCCACTTATAAAAAGATGATACAAAATTTAATCTGGGCAACAGGCTACAATGCAATTGCATTGCCATTAGCAGCAGGTGTTTTATACAAACAGGGTATTTTATTAAGCCCAGCAGCAGGTGCTGTTTTAATGACGGTAAGTACAATTGTTGTAGCCATTAATGCAAGTATGTTGAAAGTAAAAAAATAAAAGGATGAAAAAATATATCATAATAATACTGCTATTTTTTGCAGTTAATTCACAAGCACAAAAAACAGTTCGTTACGATTTATACATTCGAGATACAACTGTAAATTTCACAGGTAAACCCAAAAGAGCCATTGCAGTAAATGGGCAAATTCCTATGCCTACACTCACTTTCACAGAGGGCGACACAGCCGAAATTTATGTGCATAATGAATTAAACGAAGAAACATCTTTGCATTGGCACGGATTATTTTTACCCAATAAAGAAGATGGTGTTCCCAATCTTACACAAATGCCCATCAAGCCACACACAACACATTTGTATAAGTTCCCAATCATTCAGCACGGCACGCATTGGTATCACAGTCATAGTGGTTTGCAAGAACAAATAGGAATGTATGGCAGTTTCATAATGAATAAAAGAAATGATGATAAAACATTTAGAGCTGGCATAGACGATATTCCCACTATTCCAATTACACTTAGCGAATGGACAGATTATAACCCAGAGAACGTTCATAGAATGTTACACAATGCATCAGATTGGTTTGCTATTAAAAAGGGCACAACACAATCTTACGCCGAAGCTATAAAACAAGGCTACTTTAAAACCAAACTAAAGAACGAATGGAAACGAATGACAGCAATGGATGTAAGCGATGTGTATTACGATAGATTTTTAATTAATGGTAATTATGAAAGCCAATTATCGCAATTCAAGGCTGACGATAGGGTTAAACTTAGAATAGCTAACGGCGGAGCATCCACCTATTTTTGGTTAACCTATGCAGGAGGAAAAATGACAGTAGTTGCCAACGATGGTAATGATGTTGAGCCAGTAGAAGTAGATAGATTACTAATTGCAGTAAGCGAAACTTACGATGTAATTGTTACAATACCCAACAATGGCAAGGCTTACGAGTTTTTAGTGACTGCTGAAGACAGAACAAAATCAGCATCATTATATCTTGGAAAAGGACGCATACAATTAGCCAATCCACTACCCAAGCTAAAGTATTTCGAGGGAATGAAAATGATGAATGGAATGATGAAAATGAATGGCGACCTTGACGATATGGGAATGAGTATGAGCCTAAACCAAATGGATATGAATGTGGTAATGTATCCCGAAATTACTGGAGATGTAAAAAAGGAAAAAAATAACAAAATGGGCGATATGAAAATGGGTAGTCATAAAATGGAGGAAGATAAAATGGGGGGAATGAAAATGATGGGTGCAGAACAATACAATGCAAATGCACTTTCTGATATTGTTACACTAAACTATGCAATGCTAAAATCCCCAACAATAACCAATCTTCCAAAAGATGTCCCAGTAAAAGAATTGAAATTCGAGTTAACAGGAAATATGAATAGATATGTGTGGAGTTTAAACAATAAAGTAGTTAGCGAAACCGATAAAATCCTTATCCATAAAGGCGAAAATGTAAGAATGATAATTTTCAATGGCTCAATGATGAGGCATCCGATGCACCTACACGGACACGATTTTCGTTTACTAAATGGACAAGGAGAAAACGCCCCGCTCAAAAACATTGTGGACATAATGCCAATGGAAACCGACACTTTAGAATTTAATGCAAACGTAGATGGGGATTGGTTTTTCCATTGCCATATTTTATACCATATGATGAGTGGAATGGGTAGAGTATTTACATATCAAAATCAACCAGCCAATCCATTAATTACAAATCCAAGTTTAGCAAAAAGAAAATTGTTTGCCGATGATAGACGATTTCATTTTATGACAGAAAATGATATTGCAACCAATGGAAACGATGGAGAAGCAATGTACCAAAGCACACGTTGGAGCATTGGTACAGAGTGGCGTTTAGGTTATCACGATATGCACGGCTACGAAA
>JANYEB010000162.1 GCA_025363355.1 Chitinophagaceae bacterium
CTCAATTAAAACAGAAAAATTATGGAAGAACTATTATCACAAAACAACTACTATTGTAAACCAATAGCAGGATTAAAAAATAACTGTAAACCTATCACAGTATTATCTAACTAACCTGTAAACTTATTTTAGGACGAGTCATTCACTTTTAGTTAAAATATGTATTTTCTCCCGCAAGCCCCAAACACCCTTGCAACAGCCTTGCGGGTAGTTCCGCAAGCTCCAAACACCCTTGCAGCAACCTTGCGGTAACTTCCGCAAGCTTCAAACACCCCTGCAACAGACTTGCGGGTAAGTCCAAAAAGTTCAAACAATAGTGCAACTACTTTGCGGTTATATTTTAACAGATTTTTAGCACATAAAGATTAGCAGTGAATAAAGTTGAATATTATTTTTATGCTGTAATTTTTATTATTAAACAATTCAAAATCAAAAAAATGAAACAAATTACAGGTATTGACCTTTCAAAATTGCAAAACCCGGAGTTTTTACAATTTAATCGTAACGCATTAAAAATTGTATTCGACAATAACAAGACTATTTTAAAGGTAGTTGCCGAATACGATGCTTTAGAAAAATTGACAAATGATATTGCTGCTCTTTTTAAAACAGATACTGGCAGCGATATAACAGATGAATTGGTAACGCTAGACATTAGACGTGATGACGCTGTTACAGGTATTGGATTTTATTTAGATGCTCTTAGCCGTCATAATGATGCTGCTATTAGAGCCAATGCTAATTTATTGGTGCAAGAAATTAGATTATATGGCACTGGCATTGCTCGTTTAAGCTATCAAAACGAAACAGCTACTATTACCAGTATTGTAGATAAATTTAATAACGATACTACTTTAAAGGCAGCAGTTACGGCTTTACCTCTTTTAACAGATTGGGTTACAGAATTAAAAACTGCCAATAATTTATTTGATACCAAATATGTGGCTCGTGCAGTGGAACAAGGTGCTGCAAGCCCAGATACTATTAGGGCAAAACGATTAGAAGCTATGCAAGCTTATTATGATTTAAGAGATATGATTAATGGTTATGCAACAACTACCAAAGGGGCAGTGCCATATCCTGCAACTATAAACAGTATTAACGCACTAATTGATGATTATAATACTGTAATTAATCAACGTGCAGCTTTAGCAGCGAAGGCAAGAACTGGTGATAAACCAGTGGCAGATAACTAGGGATAAAATAGAATTATAAAAATGGAAAATAGGCTGTAACACTAGTTGCAGCCTATTTATTTATAACAATAACTTCCAATATATAGCAAACTAAGTTATAATCGTAAGCCTTGCACCTAGCTGCACAGTGGAATGAACTTTAATAAATGCCAATACCTTCTTGTTAAAATAATCTGGCTGATCAATATTTACAACGTGCCCACAATGATTGGCAATAACCAACTTGGAGTTTTGAGGTTGTGTTGCCACCAGTTTTTTAATAGATGGCAGAAACATTGCATCTTCATTACCCATAATGTATAAGCAAGGCAAATGCAGGCTTGTATTTCTAAACTCCCTTAACAAAGGATTTACTTCTGTAGATAATCTAAACCATTTAATAAACTCTTGTTGGCTAAGCTTTTTGGCTTCATTAATAAAAAGCAAACGAGCGTTTCTATGATTTTTTCTTGGCATAATGATATATGCAAAAAACTTGTAGAGCAGCAGATAGGGAATAAATGATTTAGAAATCATTCCCAAACGCATCAGTATCTGAGAGCGAATATTCAGCTTCATTATAGCACCTGCCATTGTTAAACTAGCAACACGATTAGGATTGCTTGCTGCAATTTGCCTGATGATAATAGTGCCTAAAGAAATGCCTACAAAATGAGATTGAGCAATGTTGTTATCATCTAAAACTTCAATAATATCATTGGCAATAATGCTAAATGTATAAGCTTCATTTGTTTCAATGTCTTTAGAATTGCCGTGCCCACGAAGGTCTAAAAGCAACACATTATAATTTGCTTTAAACACTTTTATTTGTTTAAACCAAATAGCAGCACTACCCCCTGCTCCATGAACAAAAGTTACCCATTCTGTAGCACTTGGGTGTTTATATGTAGTGTGGCTTAGCAACAGATTGTGTAGTGATAATATGCCATTAATTGAGGTCGATTAGTCGTTAGCATATTCTTTCATATAATCAAAATGGCTGGTTAGTTTGCCTTTGTTTAAAATGGTTGCTTTTTCTAGTGTAATGCTGCCACCTTTTCTTAAATCATCTAAAACAAATTTAATTAACTGTTCGCCAAAATACCTGCTGGCATCTCTTGGTAATTCGTTGGGTAAATTGCCCACAGCCATTATATCTATTGAGTTTGGTAGATATGCTTCTGTTTGTTGAAAGCTAGTTTTATCAACGCCATAAACAGGATTAGATATGGTAGTATCACCAAGATTACAAGGTACGCTGCCATGATAATCATCTGTAATATCTGCTATAGATTGAATCTTGAAATCGGGAGATGTAATATCATCCAATTCAAAAAGTCGTGGTATGTTTTTATCCCAATAAACACCGTTTAACAACACATCTGCATAATTTGTATATTCTTTAAAAATACATTCATACTCATCTGGATTGTTGTGAAAATCTAATCTTTTATACTTTCCTGTTTGTTTATGTTTGTATAAATCTGTACCTTTTAAATGCACATAAACAGGATAGGGGAATTTATTTTCTTTAAACTCATCAGGCTCTACTTCTTGTATATCCATTAAGTTCATTACTTCAATAATACCATGAGCAACACGTCCACTACCAGTAACAGCAATTTTAATGTTGGGAAGTTTTAAGCCAAAATAAGTGTGTATTAATTGGCGATAATCTTTAATTAAATGCACTCTTTCTAAATCAAACAAACCTGTTCTTTTGCCATAACACATCATACCATTGTGTGCACCAACAATGCCTGCAAAAAAGCCAAAGCCAATCATACGTTGACCATCTTCGTGCTCTAAACACTCATAGTCAATCATAGTAATTTGTTTTTCTATCATTGTTTTAAACAAACCTTGATTATGAGGTTGCATTTTTTTTGTATGACTAAAAAAGAAGTAGGTTTTATTTGGAATCAATAATTCTTTTGGAACTTCTTTAATGCCCATTAATACATCACAATGGCCCATATCATCAGTTACTTCCATACCAGCTTGAATGTATTCAACATCTTTATAACATCTGGTTGGGCAGCTTTGAACAACAATTTTTAAATCAGTATTTCTTTGTAGCCATCTGCATTGAGATGGAGTTAGAGCCACTCTATTATCGGCAGGAATTTTAGATTCTTTAATAAGACCTATAACAAGCATATATCGTTAGTTGATAATGTGCAAATATGGCTGCAAATTTTTGTAATTAATTAGATAGTATTATCATTAACTACCAATAACTTCATCTACTTTGGCTTTGATGCTTTGCTTTGCTTGGTTAGAAAGATGATGTTCTTCTTGAGAATGATTTTTAGAACACTTTATGATGTAGTTTATTTGAATCTTAAAAAGTTTACATACATCGCAAATGGCAATATGAATAGCTAATTGCAAATGTTCACCAATACCTAACCCAGACTCTTGTTTTTTAGAGATAAGATAAGTAGCTTTTACACACGATATGTTAAACCAATTTGCCATAATTTAAGAATTAATCCAGTTTTTTTCTAAACAAGCTCTCAACTGAATTTTTGCTCTATGTATCAATACCCAATAGTTTTGAACTGTAATGCCCAATGTTTCACAGATTTCATCTGTATCACTATCATCAAGATATTTCATCGTAAAAACAGATTGCTGAATTTCTTTAAGTTTGGTTTTACATTTCTTTAAAATAGAATAAAACTCTTTGCTTTCAACACTCTTGCTGTAATCAATACCCCAAGCCTGAGGCTTTTTATCATCATCCCAATGTCGTCCATCATCCCCAAAAAAATATTCTTCGGTTTCATCTTCTTTGGCTAAAACTTCTTTGTTTGTAGATGCTTTTCTGTAGTAGTCTATAATTTTATTTTTGCAAATTGTATATAGCCAAGTTTTTTCAGATGCTTTACCATTATAGGTATTACGAGCTCTCCAAGCACTTAAAAAAGTTTCTTGCACAATATCTTCTGCTTGAGCCGAATTTGAAACTCTAGCCATAACATAAGCATAAAGGGCATCTCCATAAAGATCTACCCAATTGGTTGCATTTAGTTTATTTTCACTACTCATAACAAAATATGCCGCTAATATATGGTTTGATATTTATATTTTAATTGAGAATGATTCGCTTGCTAGTTACGATTCTATAACCATAACCTTACGATTACATAAGATTTTATTCATAAATAAAAGAAATATTAATCTTAAATCGGTGCTTTTATACAATAAATGACAAATCAAAGCGTTGATAGTAAGTTAATTTGTAGCTAATGCTTTTCTTGAAAAAAGAGCTGAAATTAGCGGTAGATATGATTCATTAACAACAAATTTTAGACTTGATCTTTTTATTTGTTTAGAATTTGGCTACTTTCGTTCAATCTGTTTAATTCCCCACCCAAAAAAAACTAATCCTCCTTATGATGATGCATCGTTGATGTATTAAATATTTTGCTATGCATTTGTGTTTTTATGCAAATGTTGATGTAAGTAAATGAGGTAATTATGAAAAAAAATAAACAGGTTAAATTTTATTTCAATTCAGGTAAAGTATTATTGGTTTGCATTTCGCTTGCTGTAATAAGTTGTACAAAATATGCAGGCAAAACAAGTACAACTACAACAAGTGGAACTACAACTACAGCACCAACTCCTTTGCCACCTTTAGCAACTGGTGGAGGTACAAGTTCTGGTGGTACTAGCTCTGGTGGAACCACTAGTGGGGGGACTGGTAGTGCTAATATTCCTTTAGCGTATGTTCAAGGTTTTTCCTTTACTGATTTCAGTGGGTATTATATCAATATCAATGATTCTAATAATTTGTTAAGTAATGGCTCATATACTGCTCTGTACGCAGGATCTAATTTATTTAAGTATAAGGTATCAACTTCAACTTATACCACTGCTTCTTACTATTTACGTCCATACGCTTACTACTCTTATATTGTATTTAAATCTCCAGTTTCGGCAGCAGGAGAAACTTTATTGTATAACGATTTAACAACACCGGTTGCAGGAACTGCACAAGTTAGATTCATTAGTTTAGACCCACTAACAACATCTGTTCCTATTACATTTAAACTAACTAATTACTTAGATAATTTTTCGGTTCCCAACAGAACATATTTAGATAATAGAACAGACACCAGCCAAAACTATTTTAGAAGCATTACACCAGGTTTTAGCACTGTTAGCTTTATTTATAGAGATAGTGCATTATTATCTTTTAGTCAAAATTTTGAAGCAGGCAGAAAGTACACTGTTTTTGCTGGAGCTTTAAGTTATTTGGCTAGCAGCAAGGGAACAATGCCAGTAAATTATTATCAAGTAGCACGTCATAACTAATCAACTATGAAAAATATTTTAAAAGAAAACTATTTTGTTTTTACACTTTTGCTTTTGGTAAGTTGTACCAAATATACTACTGGTATAACTGATACTAGTACAACTACAACAACCACTACAACTACTGTAACACCACCTAAAATTAAATTTTTTAATGTTATGGATTATGGTACTACGAATGTTTACCTAAATTCAAAACAGGTTACATCTGTAGCAAAGTATTATGCCTCTACTTATTTAACAGCAGTAGAAGGTGCAAATAATATAAAGATTACTTTTTCTGGTAATACAACTACTTTGTTGGATATAAGCCATACACTAGCTAATAATACAAGTTACTCTTGCTTTTTTTACAAGGTTGGTAACGAATGGAAATCTAATATTGTAAAGGATGATCTTCCTACTACAATTGCAACAGGATTTGCTGCACTTAGAGTTTTGGATTTTAGAACAGAAGCATATTTTAATTATATAAACGTAAGACTTGTTTGTCCTGGTTTTGATATTGTCGATCAAAAAAATAGAAACTTTCTTGACCATACAACCTATGATGGTTATACTAAATTTAG
>JANYEB010000191.1 GCA_025363355.1 Chitinophagaceae bacterium
TTAAAGACAAACTCTAAAAATCCTGTATTGTTAAGTCGTGCCGGCTTAATTTATTTGAAAGCTGGGCAAAAAGAAATAGCTAAACCAATGTTGCAACAAGCTGCTGCAAACACAGCATTCATAGGCATTTCATTAAGTGAAGAAACTACAAACGCATTAAAAAATATCTAAACTTTGTTTGGGGTTAATAAAGGCATTGCGAAATTTATTTTGCTTTGCCTTTTATTTTTACACCAATTTAATATTTTACAATGCAGATTAAAAATAATTACTCCATCAAAATTGTGTTGGCATTTGCTTTCATTTTATTAAGCATCACCAATTCCTTTGCTCACGCCATCAATTACAACTTAGAAGCAGCACCTACACAAGATGTTGTTTTGTTTTACTTAAAATTAGGTTTCACTCATATTATTCCACAAGGGTTTGATCATATTTTATTTGTAGTTGGGCTGTGCTTATTAAGCCAAAAAGTAAAAACAATTTTATGGCAAGCAACCGCTTTTACAATAGCACATTCTATAACGCTTGCACTAAGTATGAAAAGTATTATAGTAGCTCCAAGTGCAGTGGTAGAGCCAATTATAGCTTTATCTATTTTATTTGTTGCCATCGAAAATATGTTGATAACAGAACTTAAACCTTGGCGAGTGTTGCTTGTTTTTGGATTTGGTTTAATTCACGGTTTGGGTTTTGCCAGTTCTTTAAACGAAATTGGATTACCAAGAAATAAATTTGCAACGTCTATTATTTCATTTAATGTAGGGGTAGAACTTGGACAAATAGCCATCATTCTTGCAGTGTTCTGTTTATTGATTTTACCTTTTGGTGAAAAACCTTTTTATAGAAAGTGGGTTGTATTTCCTGCATCTATTTTAATTGGGTTAATTGCCTTGTATTGGACCGTTGGAAGGGTAATTAATATGTAGGAATCCAATCTCAAAATCCCCACGTATATAAATTTCGAGTGTTGTTATTTTCAATAACTACCAAAGAAAAAATGAAAAAAATCATCACATACTTACTGCTGTTTTCTTACACTACCAGTGTTGTGATGCCTATATTACCATTCGCTAAAGACCTTATTGCACATACGTTTTGGGCTTACGAACATATTTCAACTGTGCATTTAGAAAATGGAAAATACCATACCCATTTTGAATCATTAAGTCTAGCAAAAAAAGCAGACCCCGAAAAAACAAATGATGTTGCAAAAGCTCCAACATTTGCTGCTGAGCATATAATTGTTACAAATCAAACATTCGATTTTCATTCTCCAATAACTCCTATAAAAAATTATTCTCAATTAGTTTTTTATCTTCCCTACACTTATTTTATAAGTGATGTTCCCCCTCCAAAATGCTAAGCATTTATTAGAACTGTTTACAACAGCTTCTACAGCACATTGATTAAACGTATTAAACAAACCTTACGAGGATTTTTGTTTTAGTAAATCCGTTTTATCTGTGCCTATACGTGTTCAATTATTCACAAAAAATATTCTTGTCGATCTGTGCAATCAGTGGCAACATTTATTATAACATCACTTAAAATAAACAGATGAAAAAATATTTCCCAAACATCTTTATAACTATTACTTTAATCCTCCTCCACTTAAATTTAAACACGATAAACGCTCAAACAATTGTTATGGGCAAAGTAATAGATGCTGTAAGTCGTCAGCCACTTGAAGCTGCAATTGTTTCTCAATCTAATGCAGTATCAGTAAATACAATTACTGATCAAAACGGCAATTTCACGCTTAAAGTTTCAAATGAAAATAGTAATTTGTTGGCTTCCTATATTGGTTACAAATCAACAACAATAGATATTTCAGGAAAAAATAATATTAAAATAGAATTACAACCAGATGCAAGTAATTTGAAAGATGTGATTGTGTTAGCAGCCAATACTCAAACAAAGTTTGCAACGCTTGCCAAAATTGATTTGGATTTAAAACCTGTTCGTAGTACACAAGAATTAATGCGTTTAGTACCAGGATTATTTGTTGCTCAACACGCTGGTGGTGGCAAAGCGGAGCAAATTTTTCTTCGTGGATTTGATATTGATCATGGTACTGATATTCAAGTTAGTCTTGATGGAATGCCTGTCAATATGGTATCTCACGCCCACGGGCAAGGCTACGCTGATGCACATTTTATTATTCCTGAAACAGTTAATAATATTGACTTTGGTTGTGGACCATATTATGCACATCAAGGTAATCTAAATACTGCTGGCTATGTAAATTTTAGCACGTTTAACAACATTTCAAAAAGTATTGTGCAAGTGGAGGCAGGAAGGTTTAATACATACAGAACCCTTGCTATGCTAGATTTATTAAAGAAAAATAAAGACAAGCAAAGTGCTTATGTTGCTGCCGAAGTAAACTACTCTGATGGTGCAACTATTAACAAGCAAAACTTCAATCGTTTTAATGTTTTTGGAAAATACAATTTGGCTATTTCTCCAAATACACAATTAACAGCATCTGCATCTGCATTTAGTAGCAAGTGGGATGCAAGTGGACAAATTCCAACTCGTGCTGTTGAAGATGGAACGATTGATAGGTTTGGAAGTATCGATCCAAGCGAAGGTGGTAATACCGAAAGATATAATGCCAACTTAAATGTATCCCATACTTTTAAAAATAATATTACTTGGGACAATCAAGCATATTATAGCCGATACATTTTTAGTCTTTACTCAGACTTTACTTTTTATTTAAACGACCCTGTTAATGCAGATGAAATTAATCAAAAGGAAAGTAGAAACATTTTTGGTTACAACACTAAAGTAAATGTTAAGAAGAGTTATGGCAAGTTAAGCATCAACAGCAGTTATGGTGCGGGTTTCAGGTATGATGCAACATTTAATTCTACATTGGCACACACTGTTAAAAGGACCTTTTTAGAGAACATAAAAAAAGGTGATATTTCCGAAGCCAATTTGTTTGCATACACCCAAAAACAATTTAGTATTGGCAACTGGTTAATTGATGTTGGGGTAAGATACGACTACTTGCACTTTGATTATTTAGATAAATTAAATGCAACACAATTACCCTCACAAGGCAAATCAATTATTAGCCCTAAGCTGAATGTGCAATATACTTTTAATAGCAAAGTGCAGGCATATATTAAAGGAGGAAAAGGCTTTCACAGTAACGATACAAGAGTAGTTGTTGCCAACAAAGGACAAGAAATTTTGCCTGCTGCTTATGGTGCAGATTTAGGTATTATTTTAAAACCCACTAAAAATTTGTTTTTAAATATTGCAGCTTGGTATTTATGGCTCGATCAAGAGTTTGTTTATGTGGGTGATGATGGCAATATTGAACCAAGTGGTAAAACACGCAGAGAAGGTGTAGATGTAATTGCTCGTTATCAATTCAATAGCCATCTGTTTGCTAATGTAAATTTTAATTTTACAAAGCCACGTGCAGTTGATGTTACTAAAGGACAAGATTATATACCACTTGCTCCAACTGTAACCAGCACGGGTGGATTGTTTTATAAAAATAAGTTAGGATTCAATGGTGGATTGAGTTACAGGTATATTGCCAATCGTGCTGCTAATGAAGATTATAGCATTACAGCTAAAGGTTATACTTTAATTGATGGCTCTATTAATTACACAAAACCTAAATATGAAATTGGATTAGCAATGGAAAATATCTTGAATGTAAAATGGAACGAAGCACAATTTGCCACTGAATCAAGATTAAAAAACGAACCTATTGGTTCATCGGTTACAGAACTAAACTTTACACCAGGTACACCCTTTTTTATTAGGGCTAAACTGGCTGTATTTTTTTAACTTAAATATTTAATATGAATATATAAAAGATTTTTTCAAATTATTTTAGAATAAAAAATATTTAAACACGCTACGAAAACCTCATCATTACTGATGGGGTTTTTGGTTGTATAAACTTCTTTTAACATTTTTTTAAAATTTCAAAACCATTCTTTCTCATTTGGCGTAAGTGATAATAGAATTTTAAAAAACTGCAACTAACCGTTGCTTATTACTTCATCTTAAATTACATCACAATGAGAAAAAAATCTCTACCTAGTAGTGGATGGAAAACACTTTTTTTCCTTCCGCTTGCTGCAGTGCTCTTTAGCATTTCAGCAAATGCTTCCTCTCATCGAGAAGCACCATTGATTTCACAAGATCCTTTGGCAGACAACACAGATTTGTATGCCTTTCGAAGTCCCGACGATCCTAACACGGTAACGATTATTGCTAATTACATTCCTTTTGAATTGCCTGAGGGGGGTCCAAATTATTACAACTTCGGAAAAAATATTCGTTATGAAATTCACGTTAAAAATCAAACAGCTACTAGTGGAGACGATATCTTATATCGTTTTACTTTTACTCAAGTTAATCAAGATGGGTCAACTTTTTTCAACATTCGTCTTGGGCAACAAAACTTAAAAACTGTTTACACTTGCGAAAAGAGCCTAGATGGTGGTGCTAGCTTTACAACAATTGTTAGTAATGGAATAGTTCCTCCTGCAAACATTGGTCCTCGCTCTATCAACGGTGGTGCTGGTTTAAACACTAACTACAATACTTTAATGACAAATGCAATTGCAACTGCAACATCTGGCGAAAAAGTATTTTGTGGGCCAGTTGATGATCCGTTTTTTGTGGATTTAGCTGGTGCTTTTGATGTAGGTAACTTCCGTCAAAATGGTAATACAACCAATGCTGCAAAAGATGGTGTGGCTCGTTTTAACGTTCACACAATTGCTTTAAAAATTCCTATTAATTTATTGCAGAAAGATGGCAAAACTGTTTCTCAAGCAGCTAATATTTTAGATGGCGATTTTGTAATTGGTGTATATGCTAGTGCCTCTCGCCAACAAATCAAAACTTTACAAGGTGATTCAGTTGCTACTTCTGGTAGTTGGGTTCAGGTTTCTCGTTTAGGTATGCCTTTAACTAACGAAGCTGTTATTCCTGTTGGAATGAAAGACAAATGGAATGCAACTGCTGTAACAAATGATTTACAATTTGCATCTTATTTTAAAAATCCTGAATTGGCTTTATATATGGACGATTCACAATTTGGATTTGCTGTTCCTTCTTTAAATTCTTTAAGAATTCAATCAAAATCTCTAGGTGGATTTGATTTTAGAAATGGTAAAAAAGGATTGTATGGTTTAAAAGGTTCTGCCGCTGTTGCAGGTACTGCATTAGATGATGCTTTATTTGGAACTATTTTATTACCAGATAGCACAAGTCCTCGTGCTGTGGATTTATTACCTATCTTTTATACAGGTGTCCCTAACGTGATTCCTTATCAATTAGCAACAGGTAAAGGTGGTAATCCTTTAGCTGCCGGTAAACCTTTTATCAATAACTTTTTACCTACGTTGGGCGATATGTTGCGTTTAAATATGGCTGTGCCTCCTACACCTCGTAACGATCCTAATTTTAGTTCTCTAGGTATTGTACAAGCTGCTGTATTAGGTTTAACAAATCCTACTTATGCTGGTAATGCTAACTTACAATTTATTCCTAATATGGATGGGTTCCCTAATGGTCGTAGATTAGAGGATGATGTAACTACTATTGAATTGCAAGCTGTATCTGGTGTGGCTTTGGCTGCTATTGGTTTATGGTATGATGATTATGTTGCTGGAGGAAGTCCTGTAACAAATCAATTGGTAAAAGTACTTTCATTTACTGCGGGTCCAACTAAAAACGATACTACTTTCAAATCATCTTTCCCTTATGTTCAAACACCTTGGAGAGGTTATGATTATACTGAAAAAGCAAGATTTTAGGGTTGCCACGAAAGACAATATTCACAAAATATTAAATAAATTAAAATGAAAAAAATAATAAAAAATATAGCGATGGCTTTGGTAGGCTTAGTCCTTACTCAAACCGTTATGGCTTCATCGCACCGAGAAGCTCCGTTGATTTCCAACGACCCATTAGCAGACAATACAGATTTGTATGCTTTTAGAAGTCCTTGCGATAGTAGTAAAATTGTATTAATTGCTAACTACATTCCATTTGAGCATCCTGCTGGAGGCCCTAACTGGTATACATTTGGTGAAAACATACGTTACGAAATTCATATTGATAATAATACCTCAACAACTGGTGATGATATTATTTATCGTTTCACATTTACACAGGTAAATCAAGATCCAACAACGTTTTTTAATATTCGTTTAGGACAACAAAATGTTAAAACTACCTATACATTACAACGTAGTATTGATGGTGGCTCTAGCTTTCAAACTATTGTAACAAATGGTATTGTGCCTCCTCCAAATATTGGTCCTCGTTCTATAGAAGATGGTATTGTAGGTTTAGGTGCTAGCAGCTACGATGCTTTGGTTACAAGTGCTATTGCAACTGCAACTACAGGCGAAAAAGTATTCGCTGGACCAGCTGACGATCCATTCTTTGTTGACCTTGGTGGTGCGTTCGATTTAGGTGGATTTAGAACAAACGGAAAAGATGGGTTAAAGAAATTTAACTGTCATAGCCTTTGTATTGAAGTGCCTATTTCAACTTTACAAAAAGCTGGAAAAACAACTGCACAAGCAACAAGCATTTTAGATGGGGATTTTGTAATTGGAGTTTATGCTTCATCTTACAGAAGACAAATGAGAACATTTGATGCAACTACCGGTACTGAAAGTGCTAGCGGCAACTGGATTCAAGTATCTCGCCTTGGTATGCCTTTAACTAACGAAGCTGTTATTCCTGTTGGTCAAAAAGATAAATGGAATGCATCATCTCCAAGCAACGATTTGCAATTTGCATCTTATTTCAAAAACCCAGAATTGGCTTTGTATATGGATGATTCACAATTTGGAACTGCTGTTCCAGGTTTAGCTGCATTGCGTATTCAATCTAATTCTTTAGGTGCTTTTGATTTTAGAAATGGCAAAAAAGGATTGTATGGTTTAAAAGGTTCAGCTGCTGTTGCAGGAACTGCTTTGGATGATGCTTTGTTTGGAACAATATTGTTACCAGATAGCACAAGCCCACGTGCTGTGGATTTATTACCTATCTTCTACACTGGGGTTCCAAATGTGCGTCCTTATCAATTGGCAACAGGTAAAGGTGGCGATCCATTAGCTGCTGGCAAACCTTTTATCAATAACTTTTTACCAACTCTTGGTGATTATTTAAGATTAAATATGGCTGTACCTGTTACACCAAGAAACTCTCCAGATTTCAGTTCTTTAGGAATTGTTAATGCAGCAGTTTTAGGATTAACAGATTCAAGATTTAATGGTAGTGCTGCTTTACAAAATATTCCTAATATGGATGGTTTCCCTAATGGTAGAAGATTAGAAGATGATGTTACTACTATTGAACTACAAGCTGTGGGTGGTGTAGCTTTAGCTGCTATTGGTTTATGGTATGATGATTATGTACCAGGTGGAAGTCCAGTTACACAACAACTTGTTAATGTACTTTCATTCCAAGCAGGCATAACACATAATGACACAACTTTCAAAGCTTGTTTCCCTTATGTTCAAACACCTTGGAGAGGTTTCACTGGTTGCAGCACACCAATTGTAGCTCCAATTACTGGACCAACAAGTGTTTGTGCAGGTTCTACAATAACTTTATCAAGTGCCACTTCAGGTGGTGTATGGAGTACAGGATTTACAAGTCAAGCAACAATTAATGCATCTACAGGTGTTTTAACTGCTAAAAATGCTGGTACAATAACTGTTAATTACACTATTACAAGTTCAACAGGTTGCAGTAACACAGCAACATACAAAGTTACCATAAATGCAATACCAAGCGTACCTACAATTACTTATGCTGCAGGAACATCTAACCCACAAGCAGGTGCACCAACTGGTGGCTTCTGTGTAGGCAGAGTGTTTAATGTTGTAGGTAGCCCAACTGGTGGTGCTTGGAGTGCTACAGGTTCTGCAAGTGTAACTAACGTTGGTAAAGTAACTATCAACACTACTGGTTCTGGTAGTATTAAATATACTTACACTAATACACAAGGTTGTGTAAACAGCAGAACAATGGTAGGCACTGGTTATGTTTGTGCTTCAAGAGGTATTGACTTTAATAATGATAAAACAGAATTTACAAATAACTTTACAGTTTATCCAAATCCTGCTAAAGGAAATGTGATTATAAAAAGTGATTTTGTATCTACCGGTAGTATCATAACAATTACTGACATTTTTGGCAAACAAGTAAAAAGCCAAAGAATGAGTATTGGTAACAATGTAATTGATATCAATAATCTTTCAAGAGGAATGTATTTAGTTAACCTTGTAACAACAGAAGGAACTAAAACTCAAAAATTAGTAGTGGAATAATAGCAAAAAGCCTTACTGATAATAAATAATCTTCAACTTCTCCACTTGTAATCGACATTAAAGGATCGGTTACAACGCCTTTGTTAGTAATTATTCTCATTCGATAATAACCATTTAATCCACCTGGGATAGTTACGTTAGAAGTAAACGTATTTGTTCCAATAATCGCTACTGTCGGCACAAATACGGCTTCGCCAGCATCTGAAAATAATCCATTATTATTTTTATCAAAATAAACACCTACCGAATTACTATCCGTGTAGGCAGCCAATGATTTGATGCTAAGAGGTAAGGTTACTGCGCTTGCATTATTATACGCAACTTCTAAAGGATAAGATTTTGATAAATCTGTATATCCACCTGCAAAGCCTTTCGCTGTT
>JANYEB010000030.1 GCA_025363355.1 Chitinophagaceae bacterium
GATCAAGATATTGTTACTGCAATTAATAATGGTATGTTGAGAGTATATAAAAACATAGAACAATTTGATAGCAATAAAGCTGAATTATTCACGTGGGTTTACACAATTGTTAGAAATGCTGCTTTAACATTGGTAAGAGATAAAAAAAACAAAGTTTCATTTGTTGAATTAACAAATGAAGTTTCTGCTGACGTTAATGTTAATCCATTTACAAATACTGATGAAACTGAAGTGTTTTTGCATTTAGGAAAATTAACAACAACTACAAGAGCTGTTTGTAGTTTGTTTTATATTGAAGATTATTCTATAAAAGAAATTGCAGCATCTTTAGAAATGAAAGATGGAACTGTTAAGTGGCACTTAAATGAGGGAAGAAATAAATTAAAAATGATTTTTCAAAACAACCTTACAAAGGTTGCTAATGTTGGATAAAATGAATAATGAAATAAACGATATGAAACAATATTCTGAACCAAGTTTTCCTGCTGGCGAAGCTTGGAAATCAATGCAGGATGTGTTAGATAAAGAAATGCCTGTGGAGCAAAAAAGAAAAAAACGATTTGCTTTCTTTTGGTTTTTGCCTTTTATTATTGCAGCTGGTGGAATCTTTTTATATAATAATAACCATAGTGATACCAGTAAAATATTGGCGAACAATGATATTGAAAAAAATACCCTAATACCCACAAAAACTGTAAACGAAACTGTCACAAATAACGAATCGAATAACAATCAAACAAACTTGTTGTTAGATAATATTTCTAAAGAAAATACTCAAAAAAATAACACTGAAACATCAAATTTAAGTCTTGATAACACTTCTAATTTATCAAAATCTATTAAAATAAATGCTTCTAATAAAACGCAGTTGCAAAAGCAATTTTCTAACAATAACAATAGCTTTTCATACAAAATAAATAAAGGAAAACAGTTCGCCAATAGAATAAGTTTTAGTGATTTGAGAGCAATGAAAATTGATAAAGGAGAAATAATAAATACATCAAAAGATGTAACAATAAATCTCGCAGATTTTTCAAATAAGTCTTCAGCTGAAAGTATTGCTTCTATTGAGTCTTCTGAAAATAGTGAATCAAAAAATAGTGCTTTAAAAGAGTCTTCAAACACCTCAGAAAATACACTTGCTAAAACACCTGTAAAAGTTCCAAAAAACAAGATGAGCAATGCTTTGCATTATGGATTACAATGGAATGTTTTATTGCCACAAGCAAATAGCTATTTAGACTACAATGCAAAAAGTCAACCTTTAAGTGTGGTTATACCGGAGTTTTGGGTTAGCAAAAATATTGGACTAAAAGGTGAAATTGGGTTGCAACTAAATCCATATTCTCAGTATACTTTACATAGCAATAATGTACTTGCATCAAACAATTATTCTTTATCAATTTTGCAAGGCTCAACAACAAGTTCAACAACATTAAATTATGTTCAAACTCGTAGCTTGTTAAAAGCAATGGGAGTGGAGCTTACAGCTAAATACACCTATCATTTAAATAAGAATTTCAGCTTGGCTTTTGGTATTGGAAATAACTGGTTAAATGCAGCTGTAGTTAACGATAGAATTTTGGGCAAAAATGATAAACTTGTTCACGATAGTTCTTATGGAATTGCAAGAGGTTTTAGTGACTGGAATTATTTAAAATCCTCCTTTATTGTTGGAAGATTTGAATTGTTGTATCAACTTAAAAAATTACAATTAGGACTGGCATTTGTAAAACCTTTAGGAGATATTTATAATTTTTCAAATACAAACAAAAACCCAATAAATGCTAGATTGGTTTTACGTTGGAAGATTAAATAGGTTGGAAGTATAAATAGTGGATATGGTAAATAAAATTTATAGAGTAATCTATAAACTTACTGCAAATTTTTCTGCTAAACTTTTTAAATCTTTTACTACAGCATCTACAACGGGAATGCCATTTTGCATTCTTTCAACTTCCATTTCTCTTTCAGGATCTCCAGGAATTAATACTTTAGTATCTGGATTTATAGGAGTTGTATTTCTGAATCTTTCAATCCATTTATCCATTTGGTTTTTAAATTGTGATGCCTCTTGAAAAGCATCAATTCTCATTGCACCAAAAAAATGCCCTAATCCTTTGCCAGGCATATTTTCAGGTATTGGAATATAGGCAGGAAATGGTGGAGCCCAAGGTCCAAAAGAGGCACCACTTAACACACCAGTAAAAATATCAACAATGCTTCCTAAAGCATAGCCTTTGTGGCTGCTATGTTCTCTATCGCTGCCAAGTGGTAATAAAGCTCCATCTTGTTTTAAAATGTTGGCATTTGTAGATGCGTTTCCATCAACATCTTGCACCCAACCAAGTGGTGTATCTTGATTTTTTCTTTGCAAGATTTCAAGTTTTCCATTAGCCGCTGTTGTGGTGGCAAAATCTGCAACAAATGGTGGTTGATTGCCAGCAGGAATAGCAACAGCAATAGGGTTAGTTCCTAACATTTTTTCTTTGCCAAAGGTAGGTGCAACCAATGCACTTGCATTAGTCATTGCAATGCCAATCATATCATTTTCTAAAGCCATCATTGCGTGGTAACCTGCAATGCCAAAGTGATTGCTATTGTTTACACAAACCCAGCCTGTGCCTACATTTCTAGCTTTGTCAATAGCAATTTGCATTGCAAAAGGAGCAGCAACTAAACCAAGTGCAGCATCTGCATCAACAACTGCTGTTGATGGTGTATGATGTGTGATTTTTAAACTTGGTGTTGAGTTAATTCTCTTAGCTTCCCAAAGTCTAACATAACCACTTAAACGAGCAATACCATGGCTATCAATACCTCGTAAATCTGCACTTAAAAGAACATTGGTGGCAGTTGTAGCGTCTTTATTATTACAACCAATAGAAATGAATATATTGTAACAAAATTGGAATAATTGGTTGTGTGAAAATGTTTGCATTGTTAAACGTTGAGTTGGCAAAAGTAAATTCTAAAATTTGAATTTGATATTTGTTGAAAGAAAATAGCAGGAATAGAACTGATAGACAACATTAATCCTTATCTTGGCTGCCAATTGGTGCCAAAGCTAACCACACAACTACCTTATGTTATGAAAAAAATAATGGCTTTTATTTTTGTATTGATTTTTTTTGCAGATACTGCAAAGGCACAATATGTAAATATTCCTGATAGTAATTTTAGGAATTCTTTGATGTTGAAATATCCGAGTTGTTTTAATAGTGCAAAGATGATGGACACTACTTGTAACGCAATATTGTCAGATACCTTTATCAGTTTAATATCTATAAATGCTACAAATTTAGATGGGTTAAAGTATTTTAAAAATGCCAGACAAATTTATATAATTGACAACTTATTATTATCTTCACTACCTATACTACCTGCATCTCTAACTCGATTGATATGTAAATCAAACAGCTTAAAATCTTTGACAAAATTGCCTATTACTTTAAAGCAATTGTATTGCTCCAATAATAAACTTGACAGCTTACCAGTTTTGCCTCAAAGTATTCGTGAATTAGATATTAGCAAGAATAATCTGAAAATTCTGCCACAGCTAAATGACAGTTTAGAGCTATTAGATTTTAGTTACAATAAATTTGCTCAATTCCCTATTTTGCCTAAGTTTTTAAAATATTTATACTGTGGGGGTGATAATTTTTCATTTATTGACAAATTACCAGAAACACTTGAATCATTTCAACTGTATAATACACAACCAACTTGTATCAGTAAACTTCCTCAGAAATTGAAATTCTTTTCAGCTGATTGGTGGAATGCAATTTCCTGTATGCCTAATTATCCAGATACGTGTACATATATAGTATGTTCCTCACCTATGTGTCCACAAATTCCGCCAGTAGGTATTTGTAATCCTACAAATAATAAAAATAATTGTCATCCAAATAAACTTGTATCTGTTTTTGTCTTTGTAGATTACAATAATAATAATAAGCTAGACTCGAATGAGTTTCCAAAATCTAATGTTAAGTTAAGTTTGTCAACAAGTAATTACACTTATTCAAATTCTAATGGGGCTGCTCAAATGTATGCAGATAGCTTAGGTACTTATACTATTACAGTAACACCGCCAGCATTTTACAATGCAGTACCATTAAGCTACACTCATAATTTCACATCTTATGATACGATAATCAACGATACATTTGCTTTGAAACCAAACACTCTTAAAGACTCCCTTTCAATTGTTGCAACACCAATAAATTTTGCTGCTCGTCCAGGTTTTAGTTATGCATATCGAATACAGTATGAAAATGTTGGCACGACAATATTATCTCCCACAATTAATTTTAATTTTGATAATAATTTGTTGACTTATGATTCAAGTTCAAATAGTGCTGTTTTAAACAATGGCAATTTAACCTTATCTCAAAGCAATTTTGTGCCAGGGCAAAATGGTATTTTTGTCGCTTATTTTAAAGTAAAACCAACTGCTGCATTAGGCACAAATTTATTAGCTGCACTAAATATTAGTGCAGGCAGTTGTTTTGGAGTAGATAGTGTTACAACTGTTGTTCGTGGTAGTTACGACCCTAATGATAAGCACGCAACACCAATGTTAACTTTGCAAGATGTTATCAATAAAAAATACATTAATTATGTCATTCATTTTCAAAATACAGGCACTGACACTGCATTTAATGTTGTAATAGCTGATACCTTAAGTGCTTATTTAAAAACCAATAATTTGCAAGGTGTCACATCATCTCATCCTTGTAAAAGCACTATAAAAAATGGTGTTGTTTATTTTGAGTTTATTGATATTGATTTGCCAGATAGCAATACTAATAAAATTGCTAGTAATGGCTATGTAAGATTTCAAGTTTTAGCAGATGAAAGCATTGCTGCTGGTACAATAATACCGAATAAAGCATATATTTATTTCGATTATAACAAATCTGTCCTAACAAATATTGCAACAACAACAATACAAAATCCATTGCCTTTAACGCTTGTTAATTTTGGAGCATTATCTAAGCCTATAAATGAAATTTCTGTTTATTGGGCAACCGCAAACGAAGTAAATACAAAGTATTTTATTATTGAAGTGAGTGCTGATGGAAACAATTTTAAACCTGCTGCAGAGTTAGCTGCAATTGGCTTTGGTGATAATCAATATTCAATTTCCATACCCTCAATAACAACTGTGTACCTAAGACTTAGAATTGTCGATAAAGATGGCAAAATTGCTTACAGCAAAGTCGTTAAAATCTCAGAAGCCCAAAATTCAGGAATTACTATTTCTCCAAATCCTGCAAAAAATTATTTAAACATTACTGTAGGCAAAATAGATTTTAGTAATGCAAAATCCAAACTAATAAACTCAGTAGGATTAGTTGTAAAATCGTTTGTTTTAAAGTCAGGGCTGCAGCACATAGATATCACTGATTTAGCAATGGGTGTGTATTACTTACAAACTGGACCTCAAACCATAAAGATTTTTGTGGAAAAATAATTTCTGTTGAAATAAACACTTAAATTATATTTGTTAAACAAATGTTAAACTAAACTTTAATAAATCACATCAAATTCTAAGCTATATAGACGGAATTTTACAATTAAAAAACAAATTAATACAACTTTAGTTACATATCGAACAATAACTTTGTTTGATAAACTTAAAAGTGTTTATTTTGTCATTAAGTACCAATAAAAGATAGCTTAGATTATGCTTGTAGCAGTAGCCCAAACTCATAGTAATAGCGTTCAAATAAAAGAGATTCCAACATCGCATCTTGTTGCAAAAAGATTGATGGATGTTGTTATCAGTATTGTTGCATTGCCTGTTGCCATTCCTCTAATTATTCTAGGATGTATTGCAATGGCTTTTAATTCAAAAGGTCCAGTTTTATTTAGACAAAAACGAGTTGGACTACTTGGCCGACCATTCACTATTTTCAAGATAAGAACAATGGTGCATAGCAAAAATGGTTATTTAGACCATACTGTTAAGGGTGATGCTAGAATTACAAAAGTGGGTCAAGTTTTAAGAAAAACAAAGATTGATGAATTACCGCAGTTGTTGAATGTACTACGTGGAGATATGAGCATTATAGGTCCAAGACCTGAAAGGTTGGATATCGTTGAACAATTCTCCAAACAAAATGATTCTTATCAATACAGACACTCAATTAAACCTGGTATCACTGGTTGGGCACAAGTAAATAAACCAATGGCTACACCAGAAGAAAATTTAGAAAAATTAGAGTACGATTTGTACTACATCAACAATCATTCTTTGAAATTAGATGTTCAAATTTTAGCAAAAACAGTTGGTGTTGTCAAGAAAATGGAAAGCCTTTAATTTATAGATTATAGCTACTTAATACTTCTTTTATAGACGGGTAACTACTGTTTAAGTAAAACCCAATCACACTTTCATCAACCCAAACAATTTTCTCTATATCCTCTTCTGTTTGGGGAATTAAAATTTGAGAACTATCTGATTTCATTAAATACCACCAAGATTCTTTTACTACGTCTTCATTAATCCATTTATCAAAATATTCGTGGTAGGTTTTGCATAAAAAAGAAATTATTTCCACTTTTTTTAATCCAGTTTCCTCTTGTACTTCTCTAACAGCACAGGCTTCAATAGTTTCGCCTTCATCTAGTTTTCCTTTTGGTAGATCCCAATGTTGCCTTCTAAAAATGAATAATATTTCATTCTTTTCATTAATCACTAATCCACCAGCAGCAACAATTTTTTTCTTATTCATAATAACAAAAAAAACACATTTGATATTAACGAGCAACTAAATTTGCTAAATGAAAAATGAAACTGCAATTGCCGAGAAATTATTGCAAATACAATCCATTAAACTAAACGCTGCAGAGCCCTTTACTTGGGCTAGTGGTTGGAAAAGTCCAATTTACTGCGATAATAGAAAAGCATTATCGTTCCCCGATGCTAGAGATTTTATAAAAAATGAATTATGTAATGTCATTGCAGCTGAGTTTGCAAACGCTAATTTAATAGCTGGTGTTGCTACTGCAGGAATAGCTTGGGGTGCATTAGCAGCAGATCAACTAAAGCTTCCATTTTGTTATGTTCGTCCAAAAGCAAAAGAGCACGGTTTAGGAAATCAGGTTGAAGGATATTATGAGGAAAAACAAAAAGTTGTAATAGTCGAGGATCTAATTTCAACAGGGAAAAGTAGCGTTCAAGTAGTTAATGTTCTGCAAGCTTTAAATCTTGAAATTGTAGGCTTAATAAGCATTTTTAATTATGGATTTGATGAGGGTGTAAATGCTTTTGCAGCTAAAGGAATTAAAACAATTTCACTAACAAATTATACTGCATTATTGCCTTTGGCAGTTGAGAAAAAAATAATAACCGAAGATCAACTTGAGTTGCTTTCTAGCTGGAGAAAAAGCCCATCAACTTGGGGAAGATAATTTTTATTTGAAGATTTGGGGTTAAAATATGAAGATTGTTTGTTAATACAATAATCAACTTTAAACCTTAAACATTGAACCTTAAACCTAAAAATATGGAACATAAATGTATGCATCAAGCAGGTGTTGAATCAATGTACTACGGTACATATTTACAAATTGAAAAAATTATTGGAAGTCAATTCCCTGTTAGCTTTCAAGAGGGTAACGAACCTGCACACGATGAAATGCTTTTCATTATTATTCATCAAGCTTATGAGCTTTGGTTTAAACAAATTTTGTTTGAATTAGACTATTGTTCAACCATTTTTGAGAAGGAAACTATCAATGATAATTCAGAAGATTTGAATTTGGTGCGGCATCGTTTACAACGAGTAACTAAAATTTATCAACTGCTAAATCAGCAAGTAGAAATTTTAGATACAATGACTCCTTTGGATTTTTTGGAATTTAGAAATTTATTAACGCCATCATCTGGTTTTCAAAGCAAACAGTTTAGATTAATTGAAGCTAAAATGGGTTTGCAAATGCACAAACGTCATAACGAAGATTATTATAAAAGAACCAATGAAGGTGGTTTTACACAAGAAGATTTTAACCACATAAATCAAGTAGAAGATAAACCTTCTATTCAACAATTAATAAATAAATGGTTAGAAAGATTACCATTTTTTGATGCTAAATATTGGGAAGACTTTGCTAACAATAACAACGATAATGTTCATCCTTTTTGGAATGCATATAGAAACATTTATAAAGAAGGACTAACAGAAAGAGAAGCACAAAAGATTAATGATTTTGACTTTGTTTTTTTTGGTGATGTCACTAAAATTATTAGTGCAGAAGTACAACATAGTTTGCGTAGTAGTTTCTCAGCTAAAGGTTTGCAAGCGGCATTGTTTATTATGCTTTACAGAGATTTTCCAATGTTTCAAACATCATATCAAATACTAGATTCCTTAATTGAGATTGATCATTTAATGGCAACTTGGAGACATAAACATTTGGTAATGGTTCGTAGAATGATTGGTATGAGAGTTGGAACTGGCAATACTTCTGGTGCTGGATATCTAGAAGGAGCATTAAATAAACATTTTGTTTACAAAGAACTTTCTGGCTTATCTACTTATTTAATCGAAAGAAAAAAACTGCCTAAACTTCCAGAAAAATTAACAAAAGAATTAGGTTTTTTTAGTTATTAATAATATCAATTTCAAAAGAGGCCTCGCCTCTTTTTTTGTGCTTTGAATTAAATATTTTAGATTTGTCTAAAATTATTTTTGTGAGCCAACATTTTTCAATTGCTGAAGAAAATTATATAAAAATTATTTATCATTTGCAACAAACAGATGATAATGTTAATACCAATGAAGTTGCAGCAGCACTAAATACTAAAGCTGCTTCTGTAACAGATATGCTTAAAAAGTTGAAGCAAAAAAAAATACTCAACTATGAAAAATATCAAGGATTTAGATTGAGTGAAGCTGGAGAAAAAATTGCTTTAGCCATCATTCGTAAGCATCGCTTGTGGGAATTTTTTTTAGTAGAAAAATTGCAATTTGGTTGGGATGAGGTGCATGAAGTTGCAGAAGAGTTAGAGCATATTACCAGTAAAAAATTAATTGATAGATTAGATGTTTTTTTGGGCAATCCAAAGTTCGATCCTCACGGAGATCCAATACCAGATTCTAATGGAAAATTACCACATCAACCACAAATAAATTTAATTGATTTAGCTTTAAATAAACTTGCTGAAGTGTCAGCAGTTGGTAGTCAGAGTAAAGAATTGCTAGATCTTTTAAAACATAAAAAAATTAGAATTGGAACACAGCTTGAAGTAAATAAAAAGTTTGCATTCGATCATTCAATTGAAATAAAAATTGTTGGACAAACATCTTTTAATATTAGTCAGCAACTTGCACAAACCCTTTTTGTAAAACCCTTGAACAAATAAAATGGTAAACATATTTCGGTCTGAAAATTCTTTAAGCGAAGTTCACGAAACCGTTGATACCACTGTGCCACGAAAGGGAATTAAAAAATTTTTAGCCTTCATTGGTCCAGCATATTTAGTTAGTGTTGGTTATATGGATCCTGGCAATTGGGCTACAGATTTACAAGGTGGTGCAAAGTTTGGGTATCAACTAATTTGGGTTTTATTGATGAGCAATTTAATGGCTTTATTGCTGCAAAGTTTAGCTGCAAGATTGGGCATTGTTAGGCGAAGAGATTTGGCACAAGCAAACAGAGAAGCATATCCACCAGTAGTAAATTTTTGTTTATACATTTTAGCAGAAATTGCTATTGCAGCTTGCGACCTTGCAGAGGTTTTAGGAATGGCTTTGGGCATTCATTTATTGTTTCCCTCAATACCATTGTTAGCAGGTGTTGGCATCACAGTTTTAGATACACTTTTACTGTTGTGGTTGCAAAGTTTTGGTATAAGAAAACTAGAGGCTTTCATATTTGCTTTGGTCTTAATAATTGGCGGTTGTTTTTTTATAGAAATATTTTTAGCAAAGCCCAATATGGCTGCTGTAGCAGTTGGATTTATTCCAACAAAATTAAATAAAGAAGCACTGTATATTGCTGTTGGAATTATTGGTGCAACAGTAATGCCTCATAACTTATACCTGCATAGTGCATTGGTGCAAACAAGAAAAATTGGCGACGATAAAATCAGTATAAAAAAGGCTTTGAGATTTAATTTAATTGATAGTACGATTGCTTTGAATGCTGCTTTTTTTGTGAATGCTGCAATATTAATTTTGGCAGCTTCTACATTCTATATTTCTGGTCATTCCAGTGTTGCAAAAATTGAAGATGCTCATCATTTATTAGATGGCTTATTAGGAACAAAAATGGCTCCATTGCTTTTTGCAATTGCATTAATTGCTGCTGGTCAAAGCAGCACTGTTACTGGCACATTAGCTGGACAAATTGTGATGGAAGGTTATCTTAAATTAAGAATTAATCCTTGGTTAAGAAGATTGATAACAAGGTTGATTGCTATTATACCAGCAGTGCTTGTAATTGTTATTTATGGAGATGAAAAAATCGATGCGTTGCTAGTATTAAGTCAAGTTGTATTAAGTGTTCAGCTTGGGTTTGCAGTGATTCCTTTAATACATTTTGTTAGCGATAAAAAAACAATGGGAGAGTTTGCAATAAAACCTTTAACCCAAATAACAGCATGGCTTGTAGCTATTATATTAGTTGGATTAAATATTAATATGGTAATAGAACAAGCCAAAGATTTATTTAAAGAAGAAGGAATGATCGGTTGGAAAATAGCAGTTGTAGTTTTTATGTTATTGTTCGTTTTATTATTTTTTGCAATGACATTTTTACCCATCATTAAAAAGAATTTAGAGAAAAATTCCAGCAAAATTCATAGCGATATAAAAGAACTTTCAAACCTGCAAATTCAGTCATTCAATAAAATTGCTGTGGCTTTAGATTTTAGTGTTAATGACGAAAAATTAATAGCAAATGCATTGTCTCAGGGTGGGAGAGAAGCAACTTATATTTTACTTCATATTGTTGAAAGTGCTTCTGCAAAATATCTTGGAAAGGATACAGATGATGAGGAAACAAGAATCGATAAACAACGATTAATTAGTTATTCTAATCAGCTAAAGAGTCTTACCTATAATGTTGAAATTTTTATTGGTTATAGAAATAGAATAAATGAAATTGTTAGAATAGTTGAAGAGAGTAATGCTGATATGCTTGTGATGGGTGCCCATCATCATACAGGATTAAAAGATTATTTGTTTGGAGAAACGATTGATGCTGTTAGGCATAAATTAAAAATTCCAGTACTAATTATAAACTCATAACACATCTTCATATCGCCATCATTTTAAGTTTCAATATTTTTTCTATATTGCAACGTGTTTAAAAAATTACATCCTTTAGCATTTTGGTTCTTAGTTGTGTTATCAATAATACTTACTGGGATTAGTGGCTTTATGCTTATTGAAGGATTTAGTTTTTTTGATGCATTGTATATGACAGTTATCACTGTTACAACTATTGGCTACAGTGAAACAAACCAACTTAGCCCAATTGGCAGGGCTTTCAATATTTGCTTTATAGTTACTTCTTTTTCTATTTTCACTTATGCATTTGCAACTATTACACGTTATGTAACAAGTGGCGAAATGCAGTTTTACTTCAAAAACAAAAAGCTTATGAAACAAGTTGATGCTTTAAATAATCATGTAATTATTTGTGGTTTTGGTAGAAATGGTCAGCAAGCTGCACGAACACTTCGTGCTCATAAATTAGATTTTATTGTGATTGATAGTAGAAGTGAGATGATTGATTTGTGGTTTCAGCACGAAGGAGGTGAATTACTTTATATAGTTGGCGATGCAACTGATGATTCTATTTTAAAAAAAGCAGGAATTGAAAAGGCAGATAGTTTGGTTTGTGCCTTGCCCGATGATGCCAATAATGTGTTCATTGTTTTATCTGCAAGAACATTAAATCCTAACTTAAAAATTATTAGTCGAGCATCAAAACATACATCTATCAACAAATTAAAAACTGCTGGTGCAAATAGCATTAGCATGCCAGAACTTTTGGGTGGAATTTTTATGGCAACTCAAGTTAGCAAGCCTGATGTAATTGAGTTTATTGAGTATTTAACAGGTGATGAAGGCGAAAGTATCAATATTGAAAGTATAGCTTACGACAAGCTGCCTCCAAATATTAGAGATACAAGCTTAAAAACTATTATGGATTGGAAGAAAACTGGAGTGACTTGCATTGGTATTAAAGATGAATTAGGAAAGTTTCTAATAAACCCCAATGCAGATATAACCATAACAACAGGAATGAAGGTTATCGTACTTGGAAACAAACAACAGATAAATGCAATGAAGCATAATGTAGGCGAAGATTAGACAAAAAATCTCAAAATTAGTTGCCCCAACCTTTTTCATTGTAAATGTGGTATATATGAAATTGGGGTAGTAGCGGGTAATTTTTAAAATAACTTTAGGAGTATCTTTTTTAGGAACTTTTGAACGTATTTGTTTTTCGATTATTGTTTTAACTGTAAAAGTTTTGTTAAATTACCTTATTTTTACCTCTCAAAATATTAAGTTTTAAATATTAAATTGTTAGGCATTGTCTAACACCATTAATTCTATTACAAATGATTAAGAACACTACCTCGTTTTTTGTAAAAAAAAGTAGCTTTTTATTAGTTCTGTTATTCACTTTTATGTGTAGCACTGCAATCTCTCAGATTGACATTACACTTGGAACAGGAACAGCTACTAATACAGCAACCACTTATCCTTGCCCCTTACAGGATAACTATGAAGGCAGTAGAGCTCAGTTTTTGTTTCGAGCTGCTGAGCTAAAAACAGCAGGTATGGATTCTGGAAAAATATTTTCAATCAAATTCAACGTAACTAGTTTAAATACTTTTAGTGGACAAATAGATTCACTGAAAATTTTGATGGGTCACACCACTACTACTGCTCTAAACGCAACAGCTTGGGTGCCAGATGCTACTCAGCAAGTGTATGGTGCAGTAAATTATACGCCAACTGTTGGTATCAATACTTTAACTTTTACTACTCCATTTGATTGGAACGGTACTAGCAATATTATTATTCAAATTTGCAATGGTGCAACTGGTAGTGTTTTTACAGACAACGTATCTGTAACACAAAGTACTACTACCTTTAACTCATCACATACAAGAGTACAAGATGCAAATCCTGCAATGTGTGCAACAGTAACAACAACAAATACAGGTACTCAAACATTACGTCCTAACTTCACTTTTTCGTGGTTGCCAAAATTACTTTGCTCTGGTACACCAACTATTGGTGCAGCCAGTGCAACTCCATCAAATGTGTGTTTTGGACAAAATGTAACGCTAACTGTTGCTGGTGTTCCTATAGCTTCTGGTTTTACTTACGAATGGCAAAGTGCCACGAGTGCAGCTGGTCCTTTTGTAGCTATTCCTGGTGGAAGTACAAAAACTTTTGTAACAACACAAACTGCCAATACTTGGTATCAAATAAAAATTGTTTGTACAAATACAAATGACTCGGTTTACTCAAATGTTGTTGCTGTTACAACACCTACTTTATTAGGGGGTGTTTATACAATAGATAATCAACCTACAACCTACCCAACAGGTACAAGTTTCAAAAACTTTAATGCTGCATATAATGCAATGAAGTGTGGAATCATTAGTCCAGTTGTTTTTAATGTTGTTTCAGGAACAGGACCTTATGTTGAACAATTAATTATTAATGGAAAAATTCCTGGTTCTTCTCCAACTAATACTATAACTTTTAATGGTAATGGTAATGCCATACAATTTGCAGGCACTACCACAAACGAAAGAGCGATCATAAAATTGAAAGGGGCTAAATATTTTATTTTTGATAGTTTAAAAGTTGATGCAAGTGTTGGTACTTATGGAATAGGGTTTCATTTAACCAATAATGCAGATTCTAATATTATTCGTAAATGTTCTATCTTCTCCTCAACAGCTAATACAACTGCTGGTAGCACAGCTGGTATAGCCATTAGTGGTGCTGATAATAATGCTGTGGGTTTAGGAGCAACTTTATGTGACAATAATGCAATTATTAGCAATACAATTATTGGTGGATATTATGGTATTACTCAAACTGCTGACTTTGCTGGTGGTGCTAATGGAGGTAACATAATTACTGGCAATAACATTAAGGATTTTTATCGTTATGGTATTTACACCAATGGTAGCTACAACTGTATAGTGGATCATAACAAAATTAGCCGTCCAACACGTGCAACACTTGGAGCTTTTGATGGTATCTATTTTACAGGTCAAAGTAATAATGCTCACGTGTTTAGAAATAGAATATTTTCTCCGTTTAAAGCTGTGCCAACTAATAATGGTGCTGCAATTGGTATTAATTTAGATAATGCCTCTGCCTCTTCAACAAACGATTATCTTATTGATAATAATTTGATCTATGATTTTGTACATACAGGTGCACAAGTTGGTATCAATAACAACGCTTCTGCAAACGTTCAAATCATACATAATACAATTTCTTTAGACGATGATGCATCCACAGGAGCTACAACTTGTAGAGGTTATAGCCAAAGTGGAGCAGGTGCAGTAAGTGTTGTTTTTTTTAACAACCTTATCACTGTGAGTAGAGGTGGTACTGGCACTAAGCATTGCATATATATTGCTTCTGGTTCGCCAGCTCCTGTTGCTGGTGATAATAATGATTACTATATGGATGCTGCTGCTGGTAGCAATCATATTGGGTTTTACACAGCTAATAGAACTAATTTATCTGATTGGCAAGGTATAATGTTACCTTTTAGTGTAGATCAAAATTCACTATCTATTCAGCCAGTTTATTATCAACCATTGCCTGCAAGTGATACTAGTAATTATCACCCTACAAATGCAGCTATGGATAATCATGGAGTTAATTTAGGAGTTCCTTCTACCTACGATTTAGATAGTTTAACAAGAGACCCTTTAACACCAGATATTGGAGCATTTGAATTCGTTCCGCCACCTTGTGTTCCTGGTTCTTTGAATGGAGTTACTCAAATAAGAATATTTAATAAATTAGTACTTAGTGATACTACTGTCTGCGAAAACACACCTGTTAAGTTAAGTGTAAAAGTTGTTGGTCCTTATGGTTCTGCACAGACTTTTCAATGGGAACGTGTTAAAAACTTAGCAAATACACCAGATACTTTTGGTGCACCAATGTTATTGCCAGATACATTATTCAATACCAATGATACTAGCTATTACTACAGATGTAAAATATCTTGTTTAGGAGTTGATTTTTATACTGATTGGAGATTGTTGAATTCTATTTCTTCTATGCCAGCAGGAAATTACTCTATTAATTCTAGTTATCCATTCCCTCCATTGATAGACTCTAACTACGTACCAGGTTTTACTGGTGCTGATTTTAGAAACTATAAAAGTGCAGTTAATGCTATGCGTTATTGCGGTATTAAAGGAACTGGCGATGTTATATTTACAGTAGTGCCTACAACTGGGCCTTATGTAGAACAGGTTAGAATTGACAGCGTTGCTGGTGCTAACGTTAATCGTCAAGTTAGATTTAAAGGAAGTAATACAACACTAATATTCCCTGTTGCATTGCCTACAGCTAGTAACGACAGAGCTGTTATTAAATTAACTAGAGCCGATTTTATTAATTTCGATAGCATTGTAATTGATGCATCAGCTGGTGCTACTTATGGCTATGGAGTTCAATTAGTAAATAATGCAGATTCTAATACTGTTACAAACTGTACCATTTCTGCAAATGCAACTGCAGTAAACCAAAACTTTGCTGGTATAGTTGTAAATGCTGCTGATGCTGGTATTACAACTCCGGGCAACACATTGTGCGATGGAAATATTTTTGAAGGAAATACTATTACAGGAGGTTATTATGGAATAACATTAGTTGGTTCTGCAGCTAATCCAATTGATGGTAATAAAGTGTCTAAAAATAATATCTCAGATTTCTATAATACTGGTGTGTACCTTGCTGGTGCTAGAAATACTATTATTGATGGTAATACTTTCTCTCGTCCAACAAGAACATCTGTTGGTGTTGGTACAGGTGTAAGTTTAACAGCTGTTGTATCACTTGCAACCACAATTTCAAATAATAGATTT
The DNA here is from genome assembly GCA_025363355.1 of Chitinophagaceae bacterium. Classification (GTDB taxonomy): domain Bacteria; phylum Bacteroidota; class Bacteroidia; order Chitinophagales; family Chitinophagaceae; genus CAIVPM01. Next base: position 16,112 of record JANYEB010000030.1, read on the forward strand.
ACCAATTTTTATGGTGGTCAACCAACTGGTGTAACTGGCACTTATGGTGTAAGTATTAATGGTGTTGATGCAACTCCTGGAAATGAAAATAGAGTTTTCAATAACGCATTTTATAATTTAAATGGGTTAGGCTTTGCTTATGCACTTTATAATAATGGTTCAGATAATGTATTGTATCATCATAATTCAATCTCTTTAGATAATCCAACTGTAGTATCTACTGGCATTGGTGCTGGATTCTATCAAACAGTTACTGCACTTGGTATTCAATTTAAAAATAATATCGTTAATGTAACAAGAGGTGGTATTGCTGCTAAATATTGTATTAACTTAAATACTGCTGCTTCTGCTGCTGGTTTCGAAACTAACAATAACGTTTTATATATTGATGGTGCTGTAACTAATGGACACATTGGTTATCTAAGCACAAACAAAACAACATTTGCATCTTGGCAAACTGCTCAGGCTCCAAAATTTGATAGTTTATCTTTCAATTATGATCCTTTATTCACAGATATTACCACTGGAAATTTAAAACCTCAGTTTTATGTAATAGATAATAAAGGTGAAGATGTAGGAATCACAACTGATATATTAGGTTTGCCACGTCCTACAATTCCTGGTAACTTACCAGATATTGGAGCTTGGGAATTTACAGCTGCAACTTGTCCTACACCTTTGTTGGCAGGAACTGCAACTGTTACTCCATCATCAGGACTTTGTTTAGAAGCTCCAATAAGATTAAACTTAACCGGCAATTCTCCTGTTGGCCAAATTAATTTTCAATGGCAAGATTCAATCGCTAATGGAACTTGGCAAAATTTAGGTCCAGTTAAATATTCTCCAATATATGATACACTTACTTCTGTAAGAAATTACTATCGTTGTATTGTAACTTGTGCTGCAACTGGTGCTACAACAACTTCAACTGTTGCTGTCGAGAATTTGAACCCACTACTGCCTTTAGGTACTTATACAATAGATAACACAATACCAACAACTCCGATTGTATTTCCAAATACAACACATCTTCCTGGAGATAATTTCAATTCATTTGCTGATGCAGTAACTGCTATGCAATGTGGTATTTTAGGTTCAGTTGTTTTCGATGTTAAAATTGGAACTGGGTCATACAATGAGCAAGTTAGAATTCCATATATCGCAGGTTCATCTGCTTCAAAAACCATTACTTTCCAAGGAAGTGGTGGTGTTGCTACTGACAAAATACTTACTTATGCAAATGCAGATGCTATTAATAACTATGTACTTCGTTTTGATAGTTGCACTTACGTAACATTTAAAGATTTAACAATTGAAAATACAAATGCCACTTTTGGTAGAGTAATTGATTTTGTTGTTCGTGCATCTAACGACAGAGTATTAAACTGTATCGTTAAAACACCATTAACTACATTAACTGCAAATACACAAGCTGCAATATTCTCTAGCCCAACAAAAGGAACTAATTTAACCATAAAAGGTAACACTATTACAGGTGGTGCAAATGGAGTTTACTTTAGAGGAACATCTGGAAGCCTAACAAACGTAGTTGCAACTTATGGTCATTTAATTGATAGTAATAATATCTCTGCTCAGTATGGTGCTGGCATTTTTGCAGAATTTTCTTTAGGATTACAAATTAGCAAAAATCACATTTCTTACAATACGCCATCGGCAAATGCTACTGCTGGTATTTATGCAAACTATTGCGATTCTGGATTTAACTTAGTTAATAATAGAATTGATATTAACAACACAACTGCTGCAATAGAAGGTATTCATATACAAAATACAGCCAATGGAACTAAAGCTGGAACTTGTTTGGTAAATGGAAATGAAGTGTATGCAGATAATGCCAACACTGGCAAAATAAATGGTATTTATATAACTAGTTCTAATTACGTAGATGTAAAAAACAATGTAATAGCTGTTAACAGTGGCGATAGCACTGCTACGTATGGCCTAGTTGGTCTTAATAACACAGGTAACGTAAGCTACTACCATAATAGTGTTAGTGTTACTGCTCTTGGTACTAAAACAGCTGCTGCACAACTAACACAAACAGCAACTGGTGCTTATAAATTAACTAACAATATATTTTCTAATACTGGAGGTGGTAGAGCAATGTATCAAAGCAATTTGGCAAACTTTACTTCAGACTATAATATGCTTTACACCACAGGTACTAATTTAATTGTAGCTGCTGCTGTTAATTATCCATCTATTACAGCTTGGGTAAAAGCTTCTGGTAGAGACAAATGGTCAATGGTTTATGCACCTGCATTTGTAAGCAATCAAGATCTACATCCTGATATTGCAAATGAAAATTCTTGGGCAATGCAGGGTAGAGCCATTCAAATAAAAGGAAATGTTACAGATATTAATGGAAATTATAGACCAGATTCATTACAAGCTGGTGTGCCAGATTTAGGTGCTTATGAATTTTTCCCTAGTGTTCAACCTCCAATTTTGCCATCGATTCCTGCCGTACCAACTGCCAACACAGAACAAACTTTCTATTTTGGAAGTGATACAGTAATGAGAATAAGATGGAAAGCCACACCTCCACCAACAGCAGAAGTTAGAAGATATAGTGGTGTTGTTGGTCAATATATCTCTACTCAGGGACATAATGATTCAATGTATTATTATGTTAGTGTAAATGTGCCTGGTAACTTCTCTACTGGAATAATGAAATTGTATTATTTAGATCCTTGGTTAGGCTCTATACCAAAAGTTGCAAGTGAATATCAACTTGGAATTGCTCAAACCAATGCAAGTGGTATATGGAATGTAAGATGTAGTAGCAGAAATGATGTTCGCAAAAAATTGCTTTATGATAGTACGGCTGTAACTTATCTTAGTAAATTCACTGGCTTGTATAACCAATGTGTTCCACCCGAACCGCTTTGTTCAGATACAAGTAACGTTGGTACTGAGTTTTGGTTAGCATATCCAGCAAATCAATTAGCCGGTGGTGAAACTTTTCAATTGTATTTAGGCACTAGTGACGAGCCAGCTTATGTTACAGTATCTGTTCCATCATTAAACTGGGTTAGAACTTATAATATTTTGCCAAATACTGTTTTGGTGAGTGATATATTGCCACAGGCTGCACGTCATCAGGCAAGTGGACAATACTGTGATGCTATACATATAGAAAGTGATGTGCCAATTAGTGCTTATGCACATTGTTGGGGTAGTACATCATCTGGAGCAACTATGTTAATGCCAACTTGCACTTGGGGTTATGACTATAAAATGTTAGGATATCACCAAGATTGGGGTGGTTTCAGTTTCTCATCATATTTTGTAGTTGCAAAAGAAGATAATACCAAAATTGCGATTGATAACACTGTGGCACCTTCTGGTGTACCACAATCGACAACTGTAGTTTTAAATAAAGGATGTTGGTATCAGGTATTAGCAGCATCTAGTACTGCAGATTTGTCTGGTAGTTATGTTAGATCTATTTCTAACGACCAAGGTAAATGTCTTCCTTTTGCATTCTTTAGTGGAGATACTAGAACTTTAAACAGTAAGCCGTGTGGTGGTGGTGGTGATTTTGCTATTAGCCAAAACTTCCCTAGTAGTGCTTGGGGCAAAAGATATTTAACTGCTCCAACATCTAGAAGCACGAGTGCAGGTCAATATCAAGCTAATTTATTTAGAATTGCCTTAAAAGATGCCAATCAGATCGTAAAAGTTAACGGCACACAAATTTATCCCGGACCTCCAGGTTCTCCTGTTGGCGGATTTGTAGGATTTAATGTTAGTTCAACATTAATACCTGGTACCCTAATACCTGCTTATTTAGAGTTTTTGTTAGATTCTGCTAGTTACATCGAATCTACTAAACCAATAATGGTTTGTCAGTTTTTGAGTGGTGCTTGTAGTGGCAATGGAGATCCTGATATGGCATTTATTAGTCCACTAGAACAAGGTATCAATAAGACTAGTTTTTATACGAACACTGTTGAAACAATTACTGCTAATGTATTAACATTAATTGGTTCTACTAATGACACTCCTTCAATTTGTGAGGCTATAGCTAGTGGCCCTTGTAATCCTGTATCTTGGACTAAGTCGTACAATCATCCTTATTTCCCAGGAAAATCAATCTATATTAAACATTGGCCAACTGCTGCAAAACGTCAAGTTACAGTATCGGGTGACTCAATATTTACTGCTATTACTTATGGTTTGGGTAGCGTGGAAAGTTATATGTATAATGCTGGAACGAATATTTTAAGTTACTTCCCTGTTACACCACCACCTTGTAATAAAGGTGCAGATGAATGTCCAAATTACACTTGTGCTGGTACTAACTTTTCAATCAAAACAAGTATTTCTACAATTTACCCTGATTCTATTTTATTCTTTACTAGTAATATAGCTGGAATAAAACCAAATCAAAATTTTACTTTGAAGAAGCCATACACTCCAGCACCAACTTATTCTGTAAAAACTAATGGAGACACTGTTTGGACTTTTGCACTACAAAACTATTTTGTAATTCCTCAGTCTGGTACTTATGTCTTGAGAATGAAAATGTGGAGTCCAGAAATAGAAGGTTGTGATAAAAGTACAGAGTGGGAACAAAAAATTCAGGTATTGCCTTCACCAAAAATAGACTTTGTATTCTCACCAAGCATAATATGCCCTAATACCAATGTCACTTTCACAGCAGATACAATGGATGCTAGTTCAGGAGTATTAGTTAAGGACTGGTCTTGGTTATCTAGCCCTTATGGTATTAAGCAGGATAGTTTAAAGGTAAATAGTTACACTTTCTATTATGGAAATGCAGGAACTGATACAGTAAACCTTCATGTTAAAACTGATGATTATTGTATTGGTGACACATCACATCTAGTGACAATCAACCCTACTCCGGTAGTAACTGTAGTTTCTGATTCGTTACAAGTTTGCTCTGGGAATACTGCAACTGTAAATATTTCATCTCCTTTAACTGGTGCTGTATATTCAGTTTATAGTGCAGCAACTGGTGGTGCTTTAATTACAACTAGCAACGGATCAACGCCATTTATTTTCCCTAATATAACTTCAGATACAAGTTTCTATATTGAATGTGTGTCTGCATCTGGTTGTGTTAGTGTAAATAGAAAACAGGTGAAAGTAACTGCAACACAGTTCCCAATTGCAACGGCAACTCCAGCAAGTATCATTACTTGTATTGGAACTAGTGCTACTTTTAACGTTGCCAGTCCAGTTACAGGTGCAATTTATACTTGGTATGGTGCTGCAACTGCAGGAACTGTAGTAGGATCAGGAAATTCACTAACAATAAATCCTGTAACTGTAGATGCTTCTTACTATTTAGAAACATCGTTAAATGGTTGTGTTAGTGTTACAAGATTCCCTGTTACACTAACTGCTGCAACTACACCAAGTTTGGCTGTTGTAACAAATGCAATTTCAGTTTGTAGTGGAGTCTCAGCAACTTTTGCTATTGCAAGCCCAGATGCAACTGTTACTTATAACTGGTACACAGCAGCAACTGGTGGAACAGCAACAACAGGAACATCTTATACTATTAATCCTGCAACTGCAAATGCTTCATATTTTGTAAGTGCAACTTCTGTAAATGGATGTACAACTTCTCCTCGTTTACAAGTTGATTTAACTGTAACTCAAAAACCTGTGGTAACAGTTACAGCACCAATAGATGTAACAGTTTGTAAAGGAACTACTCAAACATTTACTGTTCAAAGCCCTGTAACTGGAGTTACTTATAATTGGTACGATGCAGCAGTTGCTGGAACATTACTACAAGGTAATTCAACAACATTTACAACACCAGCAGTTAATGCAGTTGCCAGCTATTATGTTGATGGAACCATTAATGGTTGCACAAGTATTAGCAGAGCAATAGTAAAAGTTTCTCCTCTTGCTAAACTTGATCCAACTGTTTTAACAGCATCAAGAATTTATCCTGATAGAATAGAATTTAAATGGTCTTCTGTTCCCAATGCAATTGGATATGAGATATCGATTAATGGAGCAACATTTAAAATTCCAAGTTCTGGTTCTACGGGGTTACAACATATTGAATTCTATACAAATCCAGGAGATTCAGCTAATGCTGTTGTAAAGGTTAAAGGGGCAAATCCTTGTCAAGATACCATATCAAATATTGCTTATGGAATTACTGTAGCCAACAAAACTTACTATCCAAACTCATTCACTCCAAATGGTGATGGTAAAAATGATAAAATAGTAATTTGTGGTTCTTCAATTAAAGAATTACGATATGCTGTATTTAATCAATTTGGAGAGAAAATTTGGGAAACAACAACTGCTAATGTTGATGCAAAAGGATGTTACACACTTTGGGATGGAACACAAAGAGGTATTCCTCAACCAACAGGTGTTTACATTTATGCAAGTAGAATTGTTTTCTTAGATGGAAAAGTTGAAGAGAAAAATGGTAGCATTAATTTGGTGAGATAATCTCAGCAAATCATATTAGGTATTATATTTATGGTAGAGACGTACATTAGTGCGTCTCTACCAATGTTAAAAAAGTTCTTTTAAATATGCTGTCGAAATGATTTCTACACGTCACAGAATAGTTCCTACACGTCACGGAATAGTTCCTACACGTCACAGAATGATTTCTGCACATCACGGAATAGTCCTGAACGTCACGGGATAGTTCCTGTACGTCACGGAATACTTCCTGCATATCACGGAATAATTCTACACGCCACAGAATAGTTCCTGCACGTCACGGAATAATTCCTACACGTCATAGAATAATTTCTGCATATCACGGAATAATTCTACACGCCACAGAATAGTTCCTTCACGTCACGGAATAGTTCCTGAATGTCGCAGAATAGTTCCTGCACGTCACGGAATAGTTTCTGCACGTCACAGAATGATTTCTGCACGTCATAGAATAGTTCCTAGGCATCGCAGCACAGCTTTTTTGCATCATAGAATAGCTACAAGAAAGCACAAAACGTTTTTTCTGCTAAATGAAAAGAGATAAAATTCACTTTTAAAACAAAAGAGTGTCTTACCAACCTTAAAAGAAACAGTTGAGGTATATAAAATTGAAAGTTTTAATAAAATATTATGAATAGGATTTCTAGATTTTTGGCTTTTTTTATTTTTTCAGTTGCAGGATTTTCAGCATCTGCCCAAAACATTTCCAACAAAGGGAAAGATTTTTGGGTAGGTTATGGCTTCCACCAATATATGCAGAACCCTGCGGATAATAGCCAAAATATGACTCTATACATTAGTGTAGAGGGACTACCAGTTGGTGTACCTTATGCTACTGTTACTATTACCATAGATAGTAGTGGTTTAACACCAGGTTTGTGGTGGAAAAGGGTTTATCATATTGCCCCTTATACTGTGCTTTCTTTGGATAATAATGCAACACCAGCTTTTTCAGCTAGTCCTGCTACGGCTTTAACCTGGGGTCCTTTACCCAAAGGTCCTGCACCTGCTGCAACTATTGCTGCAGATCATACTTCGCCGAACTTTGATTGTAGATTATATACCGATCCTTGCCCAGCTGGAACTGGAGGATTTGGGTTGTTTAGAAAAAAGGGAATACATATTACGGGTGATTATGATATTGTAGCTTATGCACATACTTATGGGGGTGTTTCTTCGGGAGCAACAATGCTATTGCCAACCAATTCCTGGGGTTATTCTTATACAACTATAAATAGTAAGCAAATTAATGCTGGTGGTATTGGATATAATTTCTTTTATGTAATGGCTTACGAAGACTCCACAAGAGTTAAAATTACTGGTTCTGCAACACCCCGGGCAACAGGTGCTTGTACTTTTACACCACCAACACCTGGAACTCCCTTTATTGTGAATTTAAATAAAGGACAAATTTTTCAATATATTGGTGATGCTGATAATGGAGGAAATGGTGTTGAACTTACAGGATCACGTGTAGAGTCGGTACCAAATGCAGTAGGTAAATGTAAGAAAGTAGCTGTTTTTGCAGGTAGTGCTAGAACTAGGGGGGAAGATGATTGTGGAACGGGTAGTGGAAGAGATAATGATATGCAGCAATGTTTTCCCGAACATACCTGGGGTAGGAGATATGCCACCTCTCAATTTGCAAATGCTGGTGGTAGTACTAATTTGCAACCCAATCAATTATCACAAGGTATATACAAAATTGTAGCAAAAGATGCAGGGACTTTAGTTACTATTAATGGAGGAGCTCCAATTGCTATACCACTTGGAAGTAGTTATAGGTTTAGCAATAGCACAGCTAATTTAATCGTATCTAATAATCCTATTGCTGTTGCTCAGTTTATGAGTGGTGCTTGTCAAACTGGTTTGGGAGATCCAGAGATGATTTACTTGAGCCCTATTGAACAATCAATTAGTCAGGTAGGGTTTTATCGAAATACCCAGGAATCAATACAAGCAAATTTTGTAAATATTATTATTCCTGATAGTGGATTAGCCAAACTTAGAATTGATGGTGCTTTAAATCCGTGGGGTGGCAATTCTTATGTTTATAATCATCCAAATCTACCAGGATATAAAGTAGTTGTAAAAGGATGGGCAGCAGCTAAAGCACAAACTATTATTAGCAGTAATGCAAGATTTAATGCCATCACTTATGGTCTTGGAAATTTTGAAAGTTATGGTTATAGTGGAGGTGCTTATTTTAATAACGTTTCTGCAGTTTCAGCAGGAGAGAATGTTTATGACCCAATGGTTCAACATCCAGATTCAATAAGAAAGAAAAATCACGATTATACTTTTGATAGGTCGCCATTTCAACTTAAAACCGCTGTAACTTTTCAGCCAAGAAAAATAGAATGGATTTTAAGCAGAATGATTGATACTAGTAAAGTTAGTATTTCAAGAGTTTGCGATGGCGTTAAAAACACAAACATTACAGATACAACTTCTGGTGGATATATCTATACTGCACCTTATGGATTTGTAGGAAGAGATACATTTTATATTAAGGGCTGCGACGAAAGTGGTGCTAATTGTGTTAATCAAATTCATATTGTAACCGTTGGAACACCTTTTGCAGGAAATAACACAACAGTTAATCAAACCACAGCTTTAAACACAAATATTCTAGCAAGTGCCTCAGCCGAGATAGCTCCAACTGGAGGTACAAATCCTTATACATACGCTGCTGTAGATAAGTCTGGATCAACAAAAAATACAAGTAATAAGCTTGGAATTTTAAATATAATTGCTACAACAGGTGCTTATAGTTATAAACCTCCAGTTGGGTTTACAGGAAAAGATACTTTTTATTTAAAGGTTTGTGATGCTAGTCTTCCAACAAACTGCATCATTCAAATGCATATTGTAGTTGTTGGCAGTTTATTAGTTGGAGATACTATTGCAATTAGCAATGCTGCTGCTGTTAACACACCAGTAAATGGTAGTGCATCATCAGAAATTAATCCAACAGGAGGGACAACACCTTATACTTATCAAGGGGTTAATAGCACAAATGTAGCATCAGTAACTAGTGTTAAAGGTGCTGCTATATTGGTAAATGCTACAACTGGTGCCTATACTTATACACCAACAACAGGCTTTACTGGCACGGATACTTTTTATGTTAGAATTTGCGATGCAAGCAGTATTGCAAGTTGTTTAACCCAAATGCACATTATATCTGTGGGGGCAATTTTTGCAGTAACAACAACTACATTAAATCAAAGTTCTGCTATCAATAAAACATTAAAAGGATATGCTTCAGTAGAAATAAATCCAACAGGTGGTTTAAGTCCTTATACCTACCAAAGTGTTAATAGCGTTGGTGCAGTAACTACTACTAGCAATAATGGGGGTTCAATATCAGTGGTTGCAGGAAATGGTATATATTATTACAATCCAATAACAGGGTTTTTAGGAACAGATACTTTTTATATTAAAGTTTGCGATGCAAGTGCAACAGCAAATTGTGCAACACAAATGCACATAGTAACTGTTAGTTCTTTATTTGCAGGAAACACTTCAACTGTTAATAATATTACTGTTAAAAATGTTCAAACTACTGGTAATGCTTCAACAGAAATTGCCCCAACTGGTGGAATTAGCCCTTATAAATATAAAACTGCAAATGCTAGTTCAACGCCAAGCCTAACTAGTAATAATGGTGGCGTTGTCTCTGTAGATTCAATTACAGGAAAATACAAATACACCCCAAAAAGTGGATTTATAGGCACAGATACTTTTTATATCAGAGTTTGTGATTCTAGTATAGTTGTTAATTGTTTATTACAAATGCACACTGTTACTGTTAATGATGGATTTAGCAATAGCATCGCCCCTAATGCACAAATAAATGGTAATGCAGCAGCAGAGACAAATGTTATAATTAAGCCAAATCAATACTTCTTTAAAAATGTAAATAGTTTTGGCGTTCAAACAGGAACAAGTAGCCAAGGAGGAGTTGTGTCAATGGTACCAGGCGTTATAGATACTATTTCAAAAGGTCAAGACACATTTTATGTTTATAGAGCACCTACTTGCGATTACGTATTCAATAAAAAAGATACTACACAAAAAATTGATTCAGTTTATATTCCTATCGTAATTTATTCAAAACCTATTACAGGAATTCCAGTTGGTTGTTATGGTGCAGGTGGTTTAATTGGAGATACAGTAAATTTATTGTTCAAAGTTTATCCAAGACCTAGAACTGACTTTGGCTATTTCCTTGGAGCTTGTTCTTCAGATTCTGTTAAATTTAGTAGCGATACAGTTTCTGCAAACATTCCTGCATTCAAATATAAAATCATTAAATGGTTATGGAAATTTCCTGATGGAACAACATCTAGTCAACAAAACCCCAAACACCTTTTGCCATTGGGTAATAATGATGTAACTCTAATAATTGTAGTTGAAAATGGAGGTATTGATTCTCTTAAAAAAACAGTTGTGGTTTCTGCTGCTGCACCTGTTAAGTTTGGAATGAGTTCACCAGCTGTTTGTTTGGGTCAAAGTATTACTGTTACTGATTCTACTAACTCAGCATCAAAAGATAGTTGTTATTGGGATTTTGGAGATGGTATTAAAGTTATAGACAAAACTTGCAATCCATTAACACATACTTATACAGTAAAAGGAACATACATTATTAGGCACACACTAGTGATTACAGGTGCAAGTTGCCCAATTGATACGGTTCAAAAAACTGTATTAGTTAGTGATAAAGCATTTGTAGATTTTGTATCTCCAACTAGTTGTATAGATACAAGTGGAATTGCTAACTTCTCTTATAATGGCCCACTACCAATTAATAGTTTTAAATGGAAATTTGGAGAGCCAAGTACAGGTGCATTAGACTCATCATCAATAGATCCAACAACACATAAATATGCCGTTGAGGGAGATTATACGGTTAAATTAAATGTTGTTAATGGTGCTGGTTGCCCTGGTGATACTTCTAAAGTTGTTACAATAAAAATATTGCCAAACATCTACTTTAATGCACTATCAAACAGATGTGAAAATACAGCTTCATTCTCTTTAAACTCTTTTGCAGGATGTTATAATCAAACTAAGGTGTTGGGTAGTGGAATATTCAAAGGTGATGGAGTAGACGCAAGTGGTAATTTTAGTCCAGCCCTTGCAGGTGCTGGTATGCACACAATTTGGTATGTTTATACAAGTGGTAAAGGTTGTATGGACTCTCTTTCAAGAAACATTACAGTGTATGCAAAACCACACGCAGATTTTGATTGGACAAAAGGTTGTTTACCAAAAAATGGCGTTGCTCAATTCAGTAATCTTTCATCTATTGCTACTGGCTACAATTTAAGTGGATTTAGCTGGAATTTTAGTGATCCAAATGCAACAACATCAAACCCAAATATTGTTGATTCATTAAATCCTTCTCATATTTTCAAGAACACAGGTTCTTATAATGTTAAATTAATTGATACTTCTGCTGATGGTTGTTTAGGTGATACAACTATCACTATAACATTTAGTGTTACGCCAGATGTTAAGTTTACAGCGTTATCTAGTGTTTGCGAAAATGCAACGAATGTAAATGTTGCTTTTGGTTCTGTTGCTAATGGCGTTTTAGGAACTGGTTCTTATTTTGGAAATGGAACAACAACTGTAGGTGTTTTAAGTCCTGCAGTTTCTGGTTATGGAAATCAAACAATAACTTATGTATTTACTTCCACAGGAAATTGTATAGATTCTGCATCACAAACTATTCTAGTAAAAGCAAGACCTAAAATAGGCTTTAGCTATCCTGCAGGTTGTTTACCTGCCAATGGTATTGTTAAGTTCACAGATACAACAAAGATATCTGACGGCCAAACAATTCAAAGTTGTGGTTGGACTTTTGGAGACCCAAATGCTACAGTTAGCAATCCAAATACAGCTTCAATTTGTAGTCCTACTCATAATTTCAACTATGGTACATACACTATTTATCACACAGTAACATCATCACTTGGTTGTGTAACTGATACAACGTTTACTGCTAATTTTAGTGTTTCTCCAGACTTATATTTCAATGCTATTCCAGCAGTTTGCGAAAATCTAACGACTTACAGTGTTGCCAATGCAGGAAGTAATAATTTAGCTGCTGCACCTGGAACTGGGGTTTATCAAGGAACTGGAATTACAAACGCAAACACCGGAGATTTTAATCCTTCTATAGCTGGACCTGGAACCCACGAAATTTATTATGTATTTACTGCAACTAGTGGTTGTGTAGCAAGAGATACGCAAACTGTAGTTATAAAAGACAGACCTAAAGGGCAATTTACTTTCACGCCAAACACAGGCTGTTTAAATGCTACAGGCACTGTGCAGTTTGATGCAAGTGCAATAGCTGTTCAAGGTTCAACAATACAATCATATAATTGGCAATTTGAAACCCCGTCAACTATTGTAAATGGGATGTCACCAACACACAATTATAATGATGGAACTTACACTATTAGTTTAAATGTTAAAGCTAATAATGGCTGTAGTTTCGATACATCAATGAGCCAAACGTTTAGTAAAACACCAGCATTGAATCCTTTGGTTCAGGCAGATGTTTGTGAAAATGGAGGTGTAGTAACTTTAACAGCACCATCTATTACAAATGGAGCAATAGGAACTGGATCATTTAGTAGCTTTAAAAATGCTGTAACGAATGCTACAACTGGTTCTTATGACCCAAGTATTGCAGGTTATGGAACAGATACTATTTATTATGCATTTACATCAACAGCTGGTTGTGTGGCAACTGTAAAAACTGCTGTGAATATTAAAGCACGACCACGTGGAGGATTTACCTTTAGCCCAAATACTGGTTGTTTAAATGCAACAGGTTTAGTTCAGTTTAATAATAATATGAGTGTTCAGGGTTCAACAATTCAATCGTATAACTGGCAGTTTGAAACTCCGTCAACTATTGTTAATGGAACATCACCAACACATAATTATAATGATGGAACTTATACCATTAGCCTAAATGTTCAAGCTAATAATGGATGTAATTTCGATACATCAATGAGCCAAACATTTAGTAAAACACCATCATTAAATCCTTTGGTTCAAGCAGACATTTGTGAAAATGGAGGAGTCGTTACATTAACAGCACCATCTGTTACAAATGGAGCCATAGGAACTGGAGCATTTAGTAGTTTTAAAAATGCAGTTACTAATGCTACAACTGGCTCTTACGACCCAAGCATTGCAGGTTATGGAACAGATACTATTTATTATACATTTACATCAACAGGTGGTTGTGTGGCAGCTGTTAAAACTGCTGTGAATATTAAAGCACGACCACGTGGAGGGTTTACTTTCAGCCCAAATACTGGTTGTTTAAATGCAACAGGTTTAGTTCAGTTTAGTAATAATATGAGTGTTCAGGGTTCAACAATACAATCATATAATTGGCAGTTTGAAACACCATCTACTGTTGTAAATGGAACATCCCCAACTCATAATTATAATGATGGAACTTACACCATTAGCTTAAATGTTCAAGCAAACAATGGTTGCAGTTTTGATACATCAATGAGCCAGACATTTAGTAAAACACCATCATTAAGTCCATTAGTACAAGCTGCTATTTGTGAAAATGGAGGCGTGGTTACTTTAACTGCACCATCTGTTACAAATGGAGCCATAGGAACCGGAGCATTTAGTAGTTTTAAAAATGCAGTTACTAATGCTACAACTGGCTCTTATGACCCAAGCATTGCAGGTTATGGATCAGATACTATTTATTATACTTTCACATCAACAGGTGGTTGTGTAGCATCTGTAAAAACTGCTGTAAACATTAAAGCAAGACCTCGTGGAGGATTTACTTTCAGCCCAAATACTGGTTGTTTGAATGCAGCAGGTTTTGTACAATTCAATAATAACATTTTTGTTTTAGGGTCATCAGTTCAAGCATATAACTGGCAGTTTGAAACGCCATCAACTGTTGTTAATGGTTCAGCACCGACACACAATTATAATGATGGAACTTATACAATTAGCTTGAATGTTATTGGGGCTAATGGTTGCAGTTTTGATACTTCAATGAGTCAAACATTTAGTAAAACCCCAGCATTAAGTCCATTAGTACAAGCTGCTATTTGTGAAAATGGAGGCGTAGTTACATTAACTGCACCATCAGTAACAAATGGAGCAGTAGGAACTGGAGTATTCAGTAGTTTTAAAAATGCAGTTACCAATGCCATTGCTGGAACTTATGATCCAAGTATTGCTGGTTATGGAGTAGATACAATTTATTACAAATTCACATCAACAGGTGGTTGCACTGCTGAAAGAAAGCTAGCAGTTACAATTAAAGCTCGTCCTCGTGGTCAGTTTTCATTTACACCTAATACAGGTTGTTTAGATGTTACAGGATTAGTGAAATTTAATGCAGGTGGTATTTCTGTTCCCGGTTCATTTGTACAAACTTATAATTGGCAGTTTGAAAATACATTGCCGTTTATAAGTGGGGGAGCTAATCCAACTCATAGTTATAGCGATGGAACTTATGATATTAAACTAAATGCTATAGGTTTCAATGGTTGTAGCTTTGATACAATGATGACACAAAAATTCAGTAGAACCCCATCATTAGATCCTATTGTATTGGCTAATGTTTGTGCTAATAGCTCGGCATTTACACTAACTGCTCCAGCTGTAAATAATGGTGTAACAGGCAATACTGGGGTATTTAGTAGTTTAAAAAATGCTATTATAAACAATACTACTTACGATCCTGCAATAGCTGGTTATAGTATTGATACAGTTTATTATACATTCACATCTTATAATGGTTGTGTTGCAACTGTTAAAAAGTTTATTAATATTTTACCAGTTCCTAAAGCAGTTATAAGTGTTAAACCTAATGTCTGTATAGATTCAACAATTACATTCAAAGACCTTTCAACATTAGCATCAGGGACTATTAATACACGAAATTGGAATTTTGGAGATGGTAGTATTGCAGTAGTGAATCCTGCAGGAAATACTATTGCACACAATTTTGCAAATACACAGTCTTACATTGTTCATTTAACAGTTACTAGCGATAGTGGTTGTGTTAATACAGATAGTGTTAATATCACTGTTCGTCCAAAACCTGTAGCGTTTTTTGAACACAACCCAGTTGTTTGTATGCCTAGTGGAACTGCTTTCTTTACCAACAAATCTTCATTAACACCTTTGGTTGGTGGAACAATGAGTTATGCTTGGACATTTGGAGATCCAAATGCCAATGCTTCAAATCCAAATACATCAATTGCAACAGATCCTAAACATACATACAGCACCATACAGTCATATCCTGTAAGGCTTGTTGTAACATCTAAGCCTTATAATTGTATAGATATTTATGATGATACTCTGTTTAATAAAAAACCATTCTTCTTAAAACCAGTTGCTAAGTTTGGGGTATCGAAAGATACCTTATGTGAGAACGAACCTAGCTTGTTTACAGATTCAAGTTTTGCACCTAATAGTAGTTTGTTTAGTTGGACTTGGTATTATGGAGATGGCTCTACGCCAAATACAACAACTGTTCCTTACTCATCATATTCTTATCCAGCTGCTGATACTTTTAGAGCTGCTTTAACGGTAAGAAACACTGAGTTATGCGAATCTGATCCATATTATCTAAAAGTGCTTGTTTACCCACAACCACAAATAGATTCTATGAAAGAAATCATTGTGCTTCAAAATACAGTTCTACAATTCAATCCTACTATTAGTGATTCCATTGGTATTAGATATTGGTGGACTGCATTTTTGCCACCTTACAGCGTTGCAGGATTATCAAATCCAGATTCATTACGTCCATATTTGAATGCTACTCAAAGTCAGATATATGTTTTAAATGCAGTAGGGCAAGGACAATGCAAGGCTCAAAGAATACAATCGGTTAAAGTATTAGGCAAAATAATTATACCAAACGCCTTCTCTCCAAATGGAGATGGTATCAATGATACGTGGAAAATTACAAGTCTTGGAGATTATCCTGGTGCAACATTAGATATTTTTGATAGATATGGAATGAAAGTAAAACATCTAGAAGGAAATATGGAGTGGGATGGCACGCTTAATGGCTCTCCAATGCCTGTTGCTACTTACTATTACATCATTAATCCTGGTAATGGTGTTGCACAATTTACAGGTTGGGTTGTGTTGTTAAGATAAAATAATTAGAATCTTACTAAAACTAAAAAAGGTGTTCTTGTTTAAGAACACCTTTTTTAGTTTTAGTAAGGGGTTTCTTACGGAAATGATAGATTATATGACGGTAGAGGCCGTTCGGCAAGAAGTTAAAGAGGTTCGCCTAACGGCAGATGTTTCTCGCCCTACGGAAGCAATTGCTCGCCGGCGAGCAACTACTTCTGTAGGGTGAGCAATTGCTTCCGTAGAGCAAACTGTTGCTTCCGCACACAGAGGCTGTACCTCCCTAAGTAGAACAATCACTGCTTTGAAGCGAAATGTGAATGAATGGATACAAAGTGCTGGTAAATATGGTAAATGCTACTTGATTTCCTAGTGTTATTTACCTATTGACTGATTAAACTGTGTGTGTGAATGAAGGGGAGTTATTTACAGTATAGTTTCTTTTTCTAATGACTTAATCCATTTTCTACACACAAAAAGTGGAATAATACCAAATACACCAAAACTGCAATCAATTAAACGCCAGTAAAACGGAATTTGTCTGATGGGGCCACAAATAAATGCTAATGGAATAATTGCAACACAAGCAATCATTGCCCATTCTATAATCCAAATATTTTTTACAGGGTCTTTTAAAGGGCCAATAAATGCAGTAGCGATAACCAAATGTGCAAAAGCTAACCAATCGAATCCGTAAGCAATATATGGATACTGTTGATTAGTTTGTGATATAGCATTGTAAATAGTATGCAAGAAATTAGCTAAACTTTTAGGCATTAAATCAGTGTGTTGCAATAACCATTTCAACTCTGTTTCAACAGGAAAAGCAGTAATGCCACTAAGGGCTAATGCTACAATAAAGAACAGTAGCATTCTACGAATTTTTTTAAGCAGCATCAGAGATTTTTGATTGGTTGAATTAAGATTGACGATTTTTCGTTTCCCACTAACTACTAACTACTAAC
>JANYEB010000042.1 GCA_025363355.1 Chitinophagaceae bacterium
AAAATCATCATTAATTGGTGCTAATGGAGTAGCATTTAATAAAGAACAAAATCTTGCAGCATTGTGTTGAGTTAGTTTTCTGCAAGAAGTTGCAACTTCTCCCCAATTATTATCCTGCATAAATTTAATAGCGGCAGGAATGGTTAAGAAAGCAGAATAATCTCTGGTGCCTTGCATTTGATGATAATCTAAAAACTGGGAATGAGAGGGGAAAGCAGCTTTATACCCCCAACTTACAATTAATGGGTCAAACAAATGCTGGTGTTCCTTTTTAACGTATAAGAATGAACTCCCTTTAGGTGTCATCATCCATTTGTGGCAAGCACCTGTGTAAATATCTACATCAAGTTTTGTTATGTCTAAAGGGATTTGCCCTGGTGCGTGTGCTCCATCTATAAACACAAGCAACCCTTTTTCTTTAGCTTTCTTGCATATTTCTTCCACTGGCAATCTTAAACCTGTGGCACTAGTAATATGACTGATAAATATAAGTTTGGTTTTATTGGTTAATCCTTTAAAGAATTGTTCTATAAAATCCTCTTTATTTGTTAAAGGAAATTCAATGTGCTGACGAACATATTTTGCTCCTGCTTTATCACAATAGTAATTCCAGGTTTTATCGCAAGCACCATACTCAATATTGGTGGTTAATATTTCATCCCCTGCTTTTAAATCAAAACTTTTAGCAATGATGTTTACTGCATAAGAAGGATTGGTTACAAATACCAGATCATCACCATTGCAATGAATATAATTTGCCAATGCCTCTCTGGATTGTTTTAGATAATTGAGCCCATTAACTGTAATAAATTGAACAGGCTCTTGCTCCAACTCTAACTGATAATCCTGATATTGTTTAAATATGGGCTTTGCACAAGCACCAAAAGAACCAAAATTTAGAAATGTTATATCGTTTCGTAAATGAAACTGCGATTTTAAATGACTGTTTTGCATTATTCAAAAGTAAAGGAATAACACAATATTTAAACAGTGCCTAGATTGTTAAATATAAATTTCTATTAAAACAAAATGGAACGTTAATAATCAGTTTAATCTGAGCTATCAATGTTCCATTTACATTATTTTCTAACAATAGTATTATGCCATATTATGGAATACCTTGTTAACATCTTCGTCTTGTTCAAGCTTCTCAATTAATTTACTTACATCTTCTGCTTGTGCATCAGTTACAGGAACTGTGGTAGTAGGAATCCATTCTAGCTCTGCAGTTATTGGTGTCATATTTCTTTCTTCTAATGCTTTTTGCAGGTTACCAAAATCAACTAATAAACATCTTAGCACCACAATAGCATTTCCATCATCATCCACACTTTCTCCTAGTTCATCTAAACCAAAATCAATTAACTCAAGTTCTAAATCATCTAAGTTTAACCCTTCTGGCTTTAATTTAAATACACCCATTTTTTTAAACTGAAAGCTAACACTTCCACTATTGCCCAATGCACCATTGCCTTTATTGAAAATAGCTTTAACGTTAGCAACAGTTCTAACGTGATTATCTGTTGCTGATTCTACAACTAAAGCAACACCATGTGGTGCATAACCTTCATATAAAATCTCTTCATAATTGGTAGTGTCTTTACCCATTGCACGTTTGATAGCTGCTTCTACCCTATCTTTTGGCATACCAACACTTCTTGCATTTTGAAAACATCTACGCAATGCAGGGTTTGTAGCAACATCAGGGCCTGCAGCTTTTACTGCTATATTAATTTCCTTACCAATACGTGTAAAATTTTTCGCCATTTTATCCCATCTGGCAAACATCGAGGCTTTTCTTACTTCAAAAATCCTTCCCATTATAATTCTGTTTTAGGGCTGCAAAAGTAGGTGTTTGGAGTTTATTGTTGAAGGTTTATTGTTTACCGTTTGGATGTAGAAATAGTCTATAGAAGACAGTCGATTGCTTATTCAAAGCCCGTTTTTACTGCTTTTGATTTTTGTTTTGGCATACTTGCGGCTATTCACTTAATTTGAAGTGACTTTATAAAGATTTAGGTTTCACATTTAGCAGAGCAACGATTTAAAAGTAAGCTACAAGTAACTTTAATATTTTATATGAACATACACGAACAAATTAAAGAGTATATCAGCAGTCAACCTGAGCCAAAACGTGGTGATATGCAAGCATTGCACCAATACTTACTTCAAATATTACCTAAATATAAATTATGGTTCTTAGATGGCAAAAACAATGAAAATAAGGTTATATCTAATCCTAATATCGGGTATGGATTTTACACTATAAAATATGCTGATGGAACAACAAGGGAATTTTATCAAATTGGTTTAAGTGCAAACACAGCTGGAATCTCGGTCTATATTATGGGTATAAAAGATAAAACATACTTAGCCCAAACCTATGGAAAAGAACTGGGCAAAGCAAGTGTAAGCGGATATTGTATTAAATTCAAAAAGCTAAAAGATATAAACCTTAGTATACTTGAATCTGCAATACTTTATGGGGTTAAAACTTCGTTAGAAGAGTAGCACTAAGCTATGATTGCATTTATTGTAGTTATAACCTTACTAAAATCAATAAACATTCAGCATAGAAAGCCTACCTTATTGTCATTTTGAAGAAAATATTTTTTATCGAAGGTTTGGTTAAGGAATTACTTCTAAGGTAAAGCCCACACTGTCGACTTATTTTAAACACAATTAAATGAAAAAATTATTAACACTGAACTTATTTTTGACCACTTGTTTTGCAGGAATTGCACAATACAATACACTTAAAATTCCCGATACTCTAAGTGGCACAACATTTAACCTTACTATTAAAGACACTTTTGCACAGCTAAAAACAGGTAATCAAACTATAACTGGTGCTATTAATAATAATAACTTTTGGGGCCCAACATTAATAATGAACAAGGGCGATGTTGTGAATATGAATGTAACGAATAAACTAAACGACTCCACAACTGTTCATTGGCACGGAATGCATTTGCCAGCAGTTATGGATGGTGGCCCACACCAAATTATTCCACCTGGCACATTATGGCAACCCTATTGGACAGTAAAAAATCAAGCAGCCACTTTGTGGTATCATCCACACTTGCACGAAATGACTCAAGAGCAATTAACAAAAGGAGTAGGTGGATTTATTATCATTCGTGATGCACAAGAAGCAGCACTTGCATTGCCAAGAACTTATGGTGTTGATGATATTCCTTTAGCATTAACCAGTAGAAGATATGATGCAAGTAATGCATTTGTTTATACCAATTGTTCCTATGGTGATTATATGTTAACAAATGGCACACCAAATGCACAAGTTAATTTACCAAAACAATATGTTAGACTACGCATACTAAATGCAGAAATGGAACGTGCCTATAATTTAGGCTTTAGTGATAACAGAAACTTTTATGTAATTGGCAATGATGGTGGTTTGTTAAACGCCCCGGTAACAGTGAATCGTATGATTTTAGCTGTTGGTGAAAGGGTTGAAATTTTAGTTGATTTAAGTGCCGATGCTGTAGGCTCAAGCATTGATTTAAAAGCTTACAATTCTGGATTTTCCTTAGGCTTTCCTGGTGGCGAACCTGCTACAAGTGGGCAGTTCGGGAGTTTATTGAACAACACAACTTTTTCTCTTTTGCATATCAATGTTATTGCTGCAAAGCCAAATGCCATAACAACAAAACCAACTACTTTAATTAATAATACATACTGGACAGCAGCCGATGCTACTGTAAATAAATCTGTGGCAGTAACAAATGGAAATCCAGGTGGCACACCTTTCAATTTAGATAATTTTACTTTCAACATAAATACTATTAATAAAACAGTAAACTTGGATGCCATTGAAAAATGGACGATTACAAATAACCAAGTTTTTGGACATACATTTCATATTCACGATGTAGAATTTAAAATAGTTGCTCGTAGTAGTGGCACTATTAATACTTATGAGTCTGGTTGGAAAGATGTATTGTATTTACCCAAAGGAGAAACAGCAACATTTGTTGCTAAGTTTGATGATTATTCGGATGCGTTACATCCGTTTATGTATCACTGTCATTTTTCTCCTCACGAAGATGGTGGAATGATGGGGCAATTTGTTGTTACTGCTCCACTGCCACTTTCATTAACATCTTTTAATGCTATTAAGGAGAAAGAAAATATAGGATTAAGTTGGACAAGCGAACAACAAATTAATGTTAATAGCTTTATTATTGAAAGAAGTTATGATGCAAAAATATTTGAAAATATTGGCAGTGTTAATACATCAACAAAAGAAAAAGATACTTACTCTTTTACAGATAAAAACTATCAAAAGGCAAATGCAGCAATAGTTTATTACCGTTTAAAAATTGTAGATAATGATGGTAAATTCGTTTATTCTCCAATTAGAACGATTAGTTTAAATAATGCAGCTACAACCGACTATGAAGTGTACCCAAATCCTGCAACCAATAAGGTTTACGTTAATTTAGAAGATGCTTCCAATTCAGCTTACTACATTACTATTATTGACGCAAAAGGCAGAGCTGTAATGATGTTACCACAACCAAATATTGGTGCTGGAATTGATATCAGCCCTTTAAAATCTGGCAATTATTTTATGCAATTGATTGATAAAAAAACAAAAACTACTACCACCAAAAAGTTTGTAAAAAATTAGTATGCTTAAGATTATTTATTCTTTTTTTATTGCATCAATTGTAACGCTGTCGTTTGGTTTTAAAAATGTAGAACCAAATAAATCAATGCTTGGCAAGGAGATAAAAAATTTTAATTTAAAAAATGTTGATGGAAAATTTGTTTCACTAAACGATTATAAAAATGCAAAAGGGTTTGTAATTATGTTTACTTGTAATCATTGCCCTTTTGCTAAATTATACTCCAATAGAATGAACCAGTTGAATAAAAAATACGAAGTACTTGGTGTGCCATTACTAGCAATTAATTCAATGGATACATTATTGTATGAAGACGAAACATTTGATCAAATGCAGTTAAAATCAAAAAACAATCAATTTAGTTTTCCATATTTATTTGATGAAACACAAAGTGTAGGAAGGCAATTTAATGCAGAGCATACACCGCAAGTATTTGTTATTTGGAAAGAAAAAGAAAAGTGGATTGTTAAATATGCTGGAGCTTTTGATAATAATGGCGAACATCCCGAAAAAGCAAACCCATTTGTAGCCAATGCTATTGATGATTTGCTAGTAAATAAGCCTGTAAAGAATCCTGTAACAGAATCATTTGGTTGTAGAATTTATTACAGGAAGTAAGTAATCAAAAATTCTCCAGCAATAGCAATAATTTTAAACTTGAGAATATCTATCAACTTTCATATTAAGGCTATTTATTAAATTTATTGATTACTCTCTGTACAACCATCAATATTGCAAACTTGCCTTTGCATTTTATTTTCATAAAAAGCTTTGATTAACTCAATTTCAACCACAAACCCAAAACAAATACATTTGCAGTCTAAGTTTTTTATAGATGAATATTACAAGCAAGTTAAAGCAAGCAGCAGCTCTTACCATTAAAGAATTATATGCTGTTGAAATAAATGAGAATGATATTTTAGTGAATGCTACCAAACCAGAATTTGAGGGCGACTATACCATTGTGCTGTTTGCACTGATAAAACAATTAAGAAAATCTCCTGAGGTTTTGGGTAATGAAATTGGTGAACATATTACCAAAAATAATCCATCATTATTTTCATCTTTTAATATTATTAAAGGTTTTTTAAACCTTGTTATCACAGATAATTTTTGGCTCGATTTCTTGCAAAATAACTGTGGCAATAATTGTTTTGGCACAAAGGAGAAGAGCAGTAAAAAAGTAATGGTTGAGTATGCTTCTCCCAATACAAATAAGCCCTTGCACTTAGGGCATTTAAGAAATATTTTTTTAGGTTGGAGTATTGCTGAGATTTTTAAAGCCAATGGTTTTGATACTGTAAAAACTTGTATTGTTAACGATAGAGGCGTTCATATTTGTAAGAGTATGATTGCTTGGCAAATGTTTGGCAATGGTGCCACACCACAAAGCACCAATACAAAAGGCGATCATTTTGTTGGTGATTATTATGTGAAATTTAATGATGCTTTTAAGTTAGAAGTAGAACAGCTAATTGCTGGTGGAATGGTTAAAGATAAAGCAGAAAAGGAAGCTCCAATAATGAAAGCAACACAACAAATGTTGTTAGATTGGGAAGCAGGGAACTCAGCAGTTATGGAACTTTGGGCAACAATGAATGGATGGGTATATACTGGTTTTGATGCCACATACAAAAGAATAGGTGCAGATTTTGATAAAACTTACTATGAAAGTAATACCTATTTATTAGGCAAAAAAATTGTGCAAGAGGGATTATCTAAAAAAGTATTTGCACAAGAAGAAGATAATAGTGTTTGGATTGATTTAACCAATGATGGATTAGATAAAAAAATTGTTCAACGTAAAGATGGAACATCAGTTTATATAACACAAGACATTGGTTTGGCAGAGCAAAAGTTTGAAGAATATGGCTGCGAGAAAAGTATTTATGTGATAGGTGATGAACAAAACTATCATATGAAAGTGTTAAAATTAATTTGCCAAAAAATGCAATTGCCAAGTGCCGATGGTATTGAGCATTTAAGCTATGGAATGGTTGAATTGCCAACAGGTAAAATGAAAAGTAGAGAAGGAACTGTTGTAGATGCTGATGATATAATGGACGAAATGGTGAACATTTCAAAACAAAGAACTGAAGAACTTGGCAAGGTAAAAGACTTTACGAATGAAGAGTTAGAAAAACTATATACAACCATTGGTTTAGGTGCATTGAAATTTTTTTTATTAAGAGTTGATCCAAGAAAGAAAATGATTTTTAATCCTGAGGAAAGTATCGATTTTCATGGTTTCACAGGACCTTTCGTTCAATATACTTATGCAAGAATTAAGAGTGTGATTAGAAAGTTAGCAGGAAGTGGTGAATTAGAAAGTCATTTAGCTACAAACCAAACACTCCTAGCTTTAGAGAAAGAATTAATCATAACATTAGAACAATTTCCTGCAATTATTGAAGAAGCTGCTACTGAACACGACCCTTCAAAAATTGCCATATACGTGTTCAATTTAGCTAAAACATTTAACTCGTTTTACACAGAACATTCAATAGCAAATGCAGAAAGTGAAGAAAAGAAAATGCTTCGTTTGCAATTGGCTCAATTAACTGCAAACACCATTAAAAAAGGAATGTATTTACTTGGAATTGATGTGCCTGAAAGAATGTAATTATTATTTTTTATCAAGCTTATACAGTACCCAAATATCATTTACTGTATTCACCTTTTTTTGTTGTAGAAACAAGTTAATATTCCACAACATTGATGATGAATACAGTTGTGGTTTATAGCCCAAGCTATCCAATTTTCCAAGATTATCCTTTATATCATTAAAGGTCGATGTTATCCAAATATTGCTTTCATTGAGCTTGGTGATAGAGTCAATATTTTTAGTTTCAATAAACTGAACATTACTCAATGCATTGCTGTAATAAGTAAGTGGTAAGTGGCTTTCTGTTTGTAATGGAGTTCTTTCGTAGCAATACACTTTTGATTGTGTGCCTTTAAAATGGTTACTCATTTTATCAATAAAATGAATGCTTTGAGAGTATGGTGTGAAGATGAAAAGTATCAGCAAAATAAAATTCAAAACCAAACTAAAAATAACAACAGGCTTCGCTACTTTTCTCCATTTATAATCTGCATCTAAAAAGTTAAAAGCATTATGGTTGAGTCCAATAATAATAGGTAGAATGCTAAAAATAGAGAACATAAAACGTTCTTCTTTATGCCCAACTAAACAATGTCCAATAATAAATAACAATGTGCTTAATACTAAAGGATGTTTTAGTTTTAGCAAGCTTGTTTTGATAAACTGATAAAACAAAACGATACTAATAAATGGAGCTAAAACAATAGCCATTAAAATGAACAAATAATAAGTAAAAGATTTTTCGCCAAACGATGCTGCAACACCTTGCAATAAGTTTACTTTAAAATATAAATAAGGTGTAAAAACCAGTTTATGATAAAACTCGTAGTCTAATAAAACGTTCAGTGCAATACCAAAACAAAAGCCTAGTAAAATTTGAAAAGAATATTTAAAATGCCTTTCAATAATAAAAATCCAAATGCCAAAACCAATAATAGCAAAGCCAATTTGAAAACGCAAATAGAATGCCATTGCAATAAAAAAACCAACTAATAAACATTTAATAAAGTTGAGATTTCTTTCAAGATATTGCTTATGAAAATACACAATAGCAGGAAAAAATACAATAGCAGAAAGCGTTTCAGAGCTAAATAAAGTTCTTGTATAAATTAATATCCAAGAAAAGTTAAGCAAGAACAAAACTGTTGCAATAGTTTTTTCAGTTCTGTTTTTATAATACCATAATACTATTGCGTTCAAAATAATATAAAACAAAATGCCTTGAAATGTTCTTAGTAATGTTAAAATTGTAAAAGGATTATCAATAGAAAATAAGTGGCATAAAGAACGAAATGCTGTAAAAATATACACTTGTAATGTGGGTCTAATTGAACTCTCAAGTTCCCACACAGCAGTTGCTGCATTAGGCAAATTCAATTGCAAAGATGAAAATTCTATTACCTGAAAATGTTGATCAGGATGAAAATATCCAACAGAAGTAATGCAGTAAATAAGCTGCACAATTAAGCCAATAGAAAATATATAAGCTATTCTTTTAGACTGATGAACTTGTTGTAAAAATTGTTTCAAAATTTTATTTTTTATGTATCAACTACAATTGTGTTTTAATTGCTTTGCTATAAGACCTGTTTATAAACCAAAATGTCGCATCCACATTAGGGTATCTTTTTTGCCACTCTATTTTTATTTTTTTATAAACTCTTACTTGTGGACAAGGCGGTGTATTTAATTCTTTAAATGCCCAGTCTTGCAGCAAAATAATTTCTTTTTTTGTAACAGTATCTGTAGCATTCTTCTTTCTATAAAAATTCTTTAATTCAAAATTTTTATCTGGATTGTCAAGCTCTATGTAGCAAATGTCTATTCTACAAGAATACAAACTAGAAGAAAAATAAAAATCCCAATATCCCCAGAAATTTACGATTGGAAGAACTATCCAAACAACTAATATTAACAGATTTAGTTTGCTAGAAATTAGTGTTGCAATATTAGGAGTGTTGATATTTTGCTTTAAGAAAATTAGCAAAAAAACGATCATTGCCATATTCCAAGGCCAAACAATAATATTATAATACAAACCTAACGGCCCAATAAATAATAGAATAAAAATGTGCATTATTAACAAGATGTAAATAGCAATTTTTCTACTCTTCTTAAGCAATAAACCAATGCTCAAAAGCATTTCTAGCAATGGTATTGAATAGCCTAATCTTAGCAATTTGGGCTGCTGTGCAATGTTAGCAGATAGATGCAAAAAGTTGTTTAAAATGGTATGCCCCCAAACTTGTTTTATAAAGTGAGGATTTACTTTTTGCAAGCCGCTATAGAAATATATTGAGCAAAAAACAGCGAGCAATATGAATAATGCTTTCTTATCATCACTTCTATTAACCCACAAAATAAAAAGCATAAAAACATACTGATATTCCCAAGGCTGCCAACGATTTTGATCTAAAAGACAAGATAAAATTTCGAGAATAATAAGAATGGGGAGTAAGTTAAACTGCTTTGGCTTTATTACTACTAATGATAACAAAACTATTGAACCAATATATAAAAGCAGATTTACAAAAGGTGGCACTATTTGCAAAAAATTAAATGCAGGAACCAAAGGAAATGTTCGGTTTGCTAACCAAAGTTTCCAAGAGATTATTTTAGCAATTAAAAAAAATATTGCAATTGTGATGGTAAATAAATTGCTTGTATTTTTCTCTTTACTAAGAAGTTTCATTGAACAAATTTATTCAATAACTATTTGGTGATTTCTAATTTTTGGTTGCAGAAGGAATATTCAGTTTCATCATTGCTACAAATAATGACTAACCTATCGTTAGAATATTGCTTAATTAGCTGAAGATATAAGCTGATACCTTGTTTATCTAAGTTAGAAGTAGGTTCATCTAACAGTAATATTTTGGTATCACTAAAAAAGGCTTGTGCAAGTTTTAGCCTTTGTTTCATTCCACTACTAAAATACCTTATTTGTTTATCAGCAGCTGTTGACAGTTGAACTTGCTCAAGAATTTGCGACAATGAAATATTGCCAATAAAAGATTTAAATTGTTGATGAAATTGCAAAAACTCCATTGCAGTCATTTCTTCAATTAATTCAAGATAAGGAGCAGCAATAGCTATTTGTTGATACAATGTATTAGTATCATATTCACTACTTACTACTTGCCCTTCAGTTGGCAAAACAAAGCCAGAAATGATCTGTAGTAGTGTACTTTTTCCACTTCCATTAATACCAGTTATAGCATAAGAATTACCAGACTTAAATTCATAATTCAGGTTCCTAAAAATCCAATCCTTATTAAATTTTTTGCCAATATTTTGTAATTTAATTATCATTAAAACCAAGAGTTAGTAGTAAGTAATTAGTAGCAAGTAGTACATAATCTTGCAGTTTTTACTAACTACCAATTACTAACTACTAACTACTATTAAAGTGCTTCGCTAATATCCTGCATCATTCTTCTTGCAATGTTTTCTGCAGTTGTAGCAAAACTACTTTCGCTATAAATTCTAATAATTGGTTCTGTATTACTAGTTCTAAGATGTACCCAATCATTTTCAAATTCAATCTTCAAACCATCTTCAGTATTGATAGGATTGTTTTTGTATTTTGATTTAACGTGGGCAAAAATTTTATTGATATCAAAACCAGTTGTTAAATCAATTTTATTTTTACTGATAAAATAATCAGGATAAGAATTTCTTAATTGACGAGCTGTTTTATTTTCTTTAGCAAGATGCGTTAAGAACAATGCAATGCCAATTAATGCATCACGACCATAATGCAAGTCTGGAACAATAATACCACCATTTCCCTCTCCCCCAATCACAGCATTTGTTGCCTTCATTTTATTTACAACATTTACTTCTCCAACAGCAGATGGGGTATAAATTCCACCATGTTTTATAGTAACATCTTTCAATGCTTTTGTAGAAGACATATTACTAACAGTATTGCCCTTTCTATGTTTCAGCATATAATCTGCCACAGCAACCAAAGTATATTCTTCACCAAAAAGCAATCCATCTTCTGTAACAAAACAAAGCCTATCAACATCTGGATCAACTGCAATTCCAAGGTCAGCTTTTTGTCTTTCAACTTCTTGACATAAACCAGTCAAATGTTGTGGTAAAGGCTCAGGATTATGAGCAAAATTTCCATTTACTTCGCCATTCAGCACAACAATATCTTCAACACCAATTGCTCTTAGTAACGCAGGAACAGCAAATGCTCCTGTGCTATTGATAGCATCAACAACCACTTTAAATTTCTTTTTGGTAATGGCAGCAATATCAACCAAAGGATAGTTTACAATAGCATCAATATGTTGTTGTAATGCAGTTTCGTTTTTAGAATAAGAACCTAATTTATCAACACTTACAAAATCAAAATCATTTGCTTCGGCAATGTCTAATACTTTTTGCCCATCTTCTGCATTAATAAATTCTCCTTTATTATTCAATAATTTCAAAGCATTCCATTCTTTGGGATTATGGCTTGCAGTTAAAATAATACCACCAGCAGCTTGTTCAAATACAACAGCCATTTCAACAGTTGGTGTGGTGCTTAAACCCACATCAATAACATCTATACCCAATGCATTCAATGTACTTACAACAATGTTCTGAACCATTTCGCCACTGATTCTTCCATCTCTACCAATCACTACTTTTTTGCTAGGATTATTTTGTTGCAAAAGCCAAGTGCCATAAGCAGCAGCATATTTAACAACATCTAAAGGCGATAAACCTTCGCCAACTTTTCCACCAATTGTGCCACGAATTCCAGAAATACTTCTAATTAAAGCCATAACTTTTCCCTCAGTTTGATTGGCTGCAAACATAAACTAAAACCACTTGAGTAACTATGTTGTGGATATTTGGAGATAAGATAAAATGGGAAACTTGGGTTATAAAGCCCTTTTTTTATTGTAAATAGGTAGTAAGATTACACAAACAAATCCAACCAAAAGAATAATTAAAAATTGTGCAAACCATTGAAGCGTTCCATTTGCCAAACCTAAGAAATAATCTACCTTGTTTAACTCTAAAACAAAAGCAATAAACAAAGCATAAGACCCTATACCACCAGGTGTAATAATCATTCCAATACTTGCAAAAGCCAAGCAGCTTACAGCAGCACTAAAACCAACGCCAGTGCCTGTTGTAGCATACAATCCTATCCAAGTGCCAGCAAGGTATAAAACCCAAATTGAAATGGAATAAAGTATAAATAGATTCTTTTGTTTTAGTTTTAAAGCACTTGTTAAGCCTTCGCCAATACCTTTTACAATACCTTTTAATTTAGCAATAAATGCTTTCCATTTTTTAGTGGCAATTACCCAAACAATAAAAATCAAGAAAGTTGCAAGTAATCCTAGTTTTATGTAAAGCCCTACATTGCTATCAGAACTTTTTAATGATGCAGAATATTGTTGCATTTTATGATAAGCAGCAATCACTACATCATATTGAAGAATTAAGGCAAGAGCAAATATGCCTAATAAACAAATTACATCAAATGCACGTTCTGCAACAATAGTTCCTACATTTTTATCAGCAGGCACATCTTCATATTTAGCAAGAATAGAACACTTCAACACTTCGCCCAAACGAGGAAAAGCAAAGTTGGCTAAGTAGCCAATCATCACAGCAAAAAAGGTATTTGCAAGCGATGGTTTATAACCCATTGGTTCCATCAATAATTTCCAGCGTAAAGCACGAATCACGTGACTTGCAGATAACATTAAAAAAACTGGAATAATCATCCAATACTTTGCAGTGGCAAGCGATTGTTTAAATTTTGCAAACTCTTCGTCAGGTATTTGGTGCATACTCCACCATACCAGAAAAATACCTAGCCCAAGAAAGAAGGCAAACTTGAATATGGTAAGTAATTTCTTTTTCATATAAGAATATGGAGGTTATCCAAAATCAATTTCAGTATTATCACCAATGTTTAAACTTCTGCTTAAACCTTTAACACTTGCATCGCTGCCAATAAGTGAATTGTCTAAAACTACTTCGTGCAAGTTGGTGTAAGAACCAATAATACTGTCACGAACAATTGAATGAGATACTGTTGTATTTGCACCTATTGCTACGTTTGGACCAATAATAGAATTACTAATTACGCAGCCATAAGCTATGCTTACAGGAGGAATGATAATAGTATCCTCAAAATGATGTACCTCAGCAACATTGCCACCAGTTTTTTTTAACATCGTAGCACTGCTTTCTAACAAAGTTTCTTTTTTACCACAATCAAACCAGCTTCTTACTTTAAAACTTTTGAATTTAGCCCCACGTTTCACCATACAATCCAATGCATCTGTAAGACTATAATCTCCGTGGGTTTTTATGTCTTGTGTAAATAAAACGTGCAGACATTCAAACAAGAAATGTGTTTCTTTAATTTTATATAAACCCACCAAAGCCATATTGCTTTTTGGTATAGATGGCTTCTCTACTAATTGGTCAATAAATCCTTCATCGTTAATAGATGCCACACCAAAATTTCTGGGGTCATCTACTTTTTTAATACCCAGCATACTGTATTCGCTATCCATTACCTCTTTAATATCATACTCACAAATAGTATCACCAAGAGCCACAAAAACCTCATCATCGCCAACAATACTTTTTGTTAGTTCAATAGCATGACCAGTTCCTTGTCTTTCGTTTTGGTAAACAAAATGAGTAGTTAAATGTGGGTAAGATTGTGTAACGTATTCTTGAATTTTTTCTCCCAAATAGCCAACAATAAAAATAAACTCGGTAATTCCTGCTTCGTGTAGCTGATCTACAATATAGCTAAGAATCGTTTTTCCTGCAATAGGAATCAGGGCTTTGGGTTGTGTATATGTATGTGGTCTAAGCTTTGCTCCAGCTCCTGCCACAGGTATAATCGCTTTCATCAACAAATCATTTTTTTTAAAAGAAATAAGGGGTTCAGATGATTATTGCTATTTCAATTAAATTTTGAGGCGTGAAAGTAGCAAAAACAAAGTAACTGACAAATTGTAATTGCTAGATGTGGGGAAATGGGAGTAGCCAGTGGTGAGTTGTTAGTGGTTAATGGTAAGTAATACAGCATTGCCAAACTTTTGAACATTGGTAACGCTTGGTATAATTTATTACTTATTCAATAACTAACTTCTCTGTTTTAATATCACCATTCTTCATAACAGCTTTCACTACATTAATGCCTTTAGTAAATTGTTTGGTGTTAACTGTCAACGGTTGACTGTTAACTGTTGACCGATAAACTGTTCTACCCAAATAATCAATAACCATTAACTCTTTAGCTCCTTTACATTCAATAGTAGCAAGGTCTTTAGCAGGATTAAAAAACAACTGTAAACCTATTACAGTATTATCTAAATAATCTGTAAACTTATTTTAGGACGAGTCTCCCCTCCTTGGAGGGGCTGGGGGTGGGTTCACCTACAACATTTAAACATTATAAATACACAATAACACACCCTTTATCCCCTCTCAAGAGTGGAGATTTAGTGTATTAATTTTAGTTTCAATTACCCTAAGCACATTTTCAATATTGTTCAGAACATCATCATCTATAAATCTTAATACCTCAATCCCAACAGTTTTCAAAAAAGCATCTTTCTCTAAATCTCTTTTATATACTTCTTCAATTTCGTGAGAGATGCCATCTGTTTCAATAGCCAACATTAAATCAACACAAAAAAAGTCGCATATATAATTACCAATAGGTTTTTGTCTATCAAAATCATACCCCATCATTCCACTATTTTTCAAGTGCAGCCATAATTTTATTTCGCTTTCGGTTGAATTGTTTCTTAATTTCCGTGCAAACTCTTTTAACCGAGGGTTGTATGGAATTATTTTTCTTTTCATTGCTGCAACACATAATTTGATTTCGAAGTTATTTGTTTTTAGGAAACCCAGCCCCTCCAAAGAGGGAGAAAACCTTACATTTTAGCATCTTCTATATACAAGAACCCCATTTTTTTTGAATAAACACGTTCTCGGACTCACCCGAAACTATGTTTTATTAATGATTGAAGTTTTCGGGTTTACCCGAAACTGCCTTTTATTAATGGTTGAAGCTTTCGGGTAAACCCGAAACTGTGTTTTATTAATGGTTGGAGCTTTCGGGTAAACCCGAAAGCCTCTTCTATTGGTGGTTGAAGGTTTCGGGAACACCCGAAACAATGTTTTAACAGTGGTTGAAACTTTCGGGCAAAAATATTTTGTCATATCACTGATAATCTATACTTTAGCCCTATTATTCACAACAAAAAATGTATTATGAGTACACAAATTAATGCTATTGACCTTAGCAAACTTCGCAATTCCGAATTTATTCAACTTAACAAGGATTTGTTAAACCTTGTTCATTTAAACGATGAAACGGTGCTGAAATGCAAACCCCAGTATAATGTTTTGGCTTCGGCAATTACTGTTATTGAAGCTATTTTTAAAACGGACCAAGGTAGTAATGTTACACCCATTATTGAGGCTTTAGATGCACGCCGAGATGCAGCAGTTAGTGGTATTTATAAGAATATAGATTCTTATACCAGTCATTTTACACCTGCTAAAGTAGATGCTGCTAATGTGTTAACAGATGCTTTAAAAATATATGGCACTGCAACTGCTGTGGCAACAAGTAGCTTGCCTGCCGAAACTGCTACTATCAATAGTTTAATGGGCGATGTTACTACCAAAGCTAATTTAATTGCAGCTGTAACCGAGTTGGGTTTAACAAGCTGGTTTGATGAGTTGAAAAAAGCCAACGATGCACTGGCTTTAAAGTATATTGAACGCACACAAGAGTTGGGTGGTGCTAATCCTAATACCATAAAAGATAAAAGAAATGAGGCTAACGAATTATATTACAAGTTGAGAAATATGATATTGGCACAAGCAACAGTAGCTGAAGATGCTGACCCATACCCTAAAACTATTAATGAAATAAATGCATTGATAGACCAGTATAATGTAATACTTACCAATCGTGCTGCTGATGCTACTAAAGTTAAACCTGAAGTTGATAATGGTTAATCATTTCGTCATTTCTGTAAAGGAGAAATCTCTTTGATATTTTGGGCAGATTTCTCCTTCATCGAAATAACATTTTTTAAAAGCGTTGCC
>JANYEB010000060.1 GCA_025363355.1 Chitinophagaceae bacterium
GTTTAATAAATATAATTAAAAATGCAAAACTGTGGTTATTAAATATACCAAACAAGGGGAGATCTCCCCTAAAAAAAAGGGGAGATCTCCCCTAAAAAAAGGGGGTTTCTCCCCTTGTGCAGTATTTTCTAACTACACATTTTTGCCTCGTCAAACCAAACTACCACAAAATGAAAAAATCACTAGTCCTTCTAGTCGCATTTATTGTTTACATAACAAATGCACAATCACAATGCGACACTACTTATTTAAAATCTAAAATAGATTCGCTAAACAAAGAGTTACAAAAAGCCAAATCAAATACCAATTCTTCCAATTGCAACACCTGTTATATGGATACATCATTGAACAATGGTTTAATGATTAAGCACAACGATGGGCATATAACATTTACTTCACGAAAACTAGATGGTCAACAACAATTTTTCATCATCTCTCCTATTCTTTTTTTCTTAATCATTCTTCTTTTTGTGTTTATAAAACTAAATGCTGAAGGATATAAACTTGGCGATGCATTAAGCGAAAACACACCTGTTGTTATTGATATTGTAAACCCCAAATATCGAGATGCAGATGATAAAATAGTTGATGGACAAGATCCATTTATTAAACGAACTATACTACCAGGCAGCACCAGCCGTATTGCAGTATTAATTTCTGGATTAGCAGCAGTGGCAATAGGTGTATGCAGCACCAGCTACTTTTTTTACATATATCTTAAAACCAATCAGGCACCCGATTTAGATAAACTATATAATGTATTACTAGCAATGGGTATTGGTGTAATTCCATACTCAGTTAATAAAGTAATGGGTGCATTTACCGACAAAACCACAAAACCAAATCCATAAACATTTTAACCAAAATCCAGTAAGCCGAAAAGGGGTGTTTACTAGAGTAGGCAAAATTTAAAAAATATGTTATGAAAAAGATTAAAATTAAAGGAGCATTCTCTGGTTCAGTAAACAATTCTGCCAGAGTGGAGGTTTACAAACCAAATCCGGATGGTTATGATAATGTCAGAACATTTGACAATGATTTTACTATGACAGTAGATGATTTATTGCCCAATACTGAATATTATATAGATATATCAGGCTACACTTTTGGAAAGTTTGACTTAGAAATTACAGGCGATTTTTTACCACCAAACCCATTGAAAAAGTCATATAACAGCTCAGAGTTTAAACCTGGTTTTATTATAAAAACTACTTAATAACAATTTAAACCATTAAAAATGAAAAAAAGTATAATACTATTTATGTCTATTCTATTACTTAATACAGTAATTGCCCAAAACAAGTTGACTGCTGATGAGCAAAATGCTATAATAAAAGCTGCGGATATTCAAAAGTCTGCTAATGTTCATGACATATTAACCAATTACTTTAAAGCTGGAATTGATAACCTACTTGGCTCTAAACACGAATTTAATTTTAGTGGGACTTTTTTAGCACTAGATTCCGCTTTGAATATTAAAGTGAGTAACACAAATAAATATTGGGCAAGGAAGAACTCTTTGAACCTAATGCTAAGAGGTGATAGTAATAATAATATTACAAAAATGGGATTAGGCTTCACTTTCACATTACTAGATGGGAGAGACATAATGTACAAGAAAATATATACTGGAGATGACCAAACTCTAAAAGATCAATTGAATGTATATAGCAAAATTAAAAAATCTATGGTTGACTATTTCGCATCAAATCCACAGAAATATACTCTTGCTAAAAAACAGAGTATAATGGAAGAGTTGAATACTGGAGATGCAACCCATAATTACTCTAATTTATCCACTGAAACAAAGGATGTGTTAAAAGAAGTAAAGAAAATAACAAACATTGAAGAAATTGATTTACTACTAAAAGGGAAAGACTTCGTTCACGATGACTATGTTCGTATAGCAGCAAAATATGCTCGAAAGCCATTATGGACGCTAACCCCTACGCTTAACTATGACAAAACAAACAAACAAGGTACCTATTCGATTGCATCAGACTTTATTGTTGGGTTAGGAAAAGACTTAACAAAAAAACCTTGGGAAATAGAGGCAAAATTATTCTACAAAATAGAAAACGATAGTTTAACACTAGGAACAAACTATGAAAATAAGCCTTTGACGGTGAGTGTTGGTGTAAATAAAATACTAATTGAGAATGAGCAGAAAGAATCTAAAATGGAGTTTAAACTTTTTTTACAACAAAACTGGCAACTTGGAAAAATCAATACCAACTCAGAAGATAAAAAATTTACCTTCAATTCTACTCTGAGGATCAGTATTGCCAAATCATTATGGCTGCCTATTACGATATCATACGACCCTGATTCAAAAAACTTCCTAGGTCTATTTTCTATAACAGCTAATCTAGACAACTAACCCCCTCAACCAAAACTATATGTTTACAAGATTAGATTCCGTTAACCGAATTATACTATCTGTTGGTCACGGTGGATTAGCTGGCGAAAGCTACGATTCGGGTGCAACTTTTGGTAGCTATACCGAAAATACAGAAGCCAAACAAATAGCCACACTGCTTGCCAGCAAACTATCTCGCAATGGATTAACCACAGTGTTATTGCCAGATTATGGTTTAGCAAAAACCATTGCTTTTGTTAATGCACAATACGATGCACACGCCGATTGGGCTTTTGAAATTCATAAGGATAGTACCGACAATTTCAAGAAAACAACAATGGCAAAACGTGCTGGCATTTACTATCACCCTACAAGTACCGATAGCAAAGCCATTGCCGATGCTATGGTTAAAGTATTCAAAGATAATGGTGCAAACAAAACCAGTTGGAGCAGACCCGATACTGATAGCAACCACGGCAGATTGGGTTGGATTCGGCAGCCAAAAATGTTATCGCATTTAATAGAATGTGGTTTTATGGAAGACGATTTAAGCAATGCAACAGACGATTTTTATGCCACCATTATTGCCAAAGCTATTTGCACCAGTTTGGGCAAAGTATATGTTTTGTAAGAAATTCTCCACATAGCCCACTTAAGTTGTGGGCTATGAATAGGGAGCTATAAAAACCGCCAAAGCCGAAAAGCGGATGATAAACAGAGTAGGCAAAAAAATTAAAAATTATAAAATGAACAATGTAATTAATGTTCAAATTAGTGCAGCTGATGATACTGCCATCAAAGCTGCCATTCAAACAATTGTAACTAAAGCAACTCCTTATTTACACGCTCTAACAGATGATGAAAGAGTTGGAGGTTTAAAAATGGGCGATAAATCTGTTGCATTTGTGCAAAAAGGTGCAACTTATGGTTTACAGTTTGCAGCCGAAATGCCTGCATCTGTAAAAGTTGCTGATTTAGCTGTTGATTCAAATGTAGTAACTGTATTAAACAGTTATATAAAACCTATAGCTACTTTATTGCGTGGGTTAGAAGATACAGCAATGCTTGCAGGAGGCGAAGCAATGGAATCATCTGTAGGTGTTTATTCTGCAATTAAACTAGCTGCACATAATAATGTGCCGGGTGCACAAGAAGCTTATAATGATATGAGAGAAAGATTTCCGGGTGCACCAAGAAAAAAAGCAGAAAAACCTGCTTAATAAAACAAATAATACACTCGGAGTGTATTAATAATACACCCCGAGTGTATTGTTAATACATTAAAAGAGTATTGCAAATACACCTGAAGTGTATTATTAATACCCTTTAGGTGAGCTTTAATACATATTGATTGTATTGTTAATACACTACGATTGTATTATTAGACCACGTTAAGTGTATTGTTAATACACTTAACGTGGTCTAAAACACACTATCAGTGTATTATTACATAACTTGATGTTTGCAAAAAGTCAATTCAACTATCATCTAGCCAACCAAAAGGGTTGTGGTCTTTTGGTTGGCTCTGTAATCGTTTAAAATCCATATCCTATTTTAAGGTAGTTTTTTGTTTCGTATGCAAAAAACTGCATTTCGTAACAAAAAAATGGTAGGCATTTTAGGTTGCCATTCTTTTGAAGTAAAAGCCTAGTTGATTTAAAAACTCCTCTCCTATGCCAAACCGCAAAAAAATATTATGGAACAAATACACGACGTTAAAAACTGGCAATGGATTGCTTGGGGCATATTGGTTATTAGCATTATTATAAAAGCATATTACTATAATAAAATAAAGCACAACAAAACCCTTATTGAATTTTTAAAGAATTATTTTCATTGGGCACCAACAATGGTTATTAAAAATTTTGGAGCCGATAAAAACCGCCGACAATATATGAGGGTTAATAACAAGTGTATGCTAGCACTGTGGCTAGTGCTGCTATTGCAATTGTTATTATTATTTGTGGAAGAAAAGATAAAAAATTAACTATTTTAAACAGTTATCCACTATTTAAAGCATTGCAAAAGCAAGCCTATATTTTTGACTATCCAACAAATTCAATATTCAATTCTATGAAAAAATTAGACCACTTAGCCAAGCTACTGCTATTGTTATCTGCTGCTGCAATTATTTTTTACATCTGGAACCGAGGCTGGGGTGCCGATTATAATTTTTGGTAGGATGTTCGTGATGTTGCGATGCTTAGCCTTGGTTCGTGTCTCACGAACCAGCAAATAGTAGAACAGTTTCGTGAGACACGAAACGGGGCGTTAAATAATTAAAACATCAATGGAAGATTTTAATAAACATATTAGAAAATCTCACATAGATATTGGTGATATATACTTTTTTACAGCAACAATAAATAGTTGGCACACGTTGCTTATAGACAATACTTACAAGCAAGTAATCATTGATTCACTAAATTACTTAAGCAGCAAAGAAATTATTTCAGTGTATGGCTTTGTAATTATGCCAAACCACATTCATTTGATATGGCAAATTCATCAACTTAATGGAAAAGAAACAGCACAAGGTTCTTTTTTAAAATATACAGCTCACAAGTTTAAAGAAATGTTATTGCAAAACAACCCAGCAATGTTGCAACAATTTGCAGTAAATGCTCGCAATAAAAAATATGAGTTTTGGCAAAGGGATTCATTAGCTTTTAAATTGTTGAAAAAAGAGACCGCTATTCAAAAATTGGAATACATACACAATAATCCTGTAGCCAAAAAATGGAGTTTGAGTAAAACAAGAGAGGATTATTTTTATTCCTCTGCCAAATTTTATGAAACCAATATTGCTAATTTTGATTTTCTTAAACACTTGTTAGATTTGTTTTAAAAGCAGGTTCGTGAGACACGAACCTTGGCGGATTATCTCACGAATAAATAATAAAATGGTTTGTAAGATATTATTTTTTTATGTAGCATTTATGTAATAACAACAATGTTGTCATCTGTTTTTAAATATCATTCATTTAAAAAAAATAATTATGAAACACATTGTATTAACACTTGCTATGCTGTTTTCAATGGTTGGCAAAAGCCAAACCATAACAAGCCAACCCACAGTAATTGAAAAACCATTTATAGAAGTTACAGGCATTGCCACAAAAGAAATTATGCCCAATAAAATTTATCTTTCAATAACCCTTAAAAACAAAATAATTGATAAACAGCAATACAATATTCAACTTCAAGAAGAGAAATTAAAGAAGGTATTAGCAAAAAACAATATTGATATTGGTCAACTAACTTTAAGCGATGCCAGCTCAGAAATCATCACACGCAAGTCTAAAGAAATAGGCTTTGAGGTAAAGGAAGTATTTACCCTGCTGCTTGCTAATGCCACACAATTATCTGCTATTACAAAAGAGTTGCAAGATTTAAATATTAAAGAAACATCAATCATTGCACTAGAACACTCAAACATAGACAGCCTGAAAAAAGAAGTAAGAATAGCTGCCATTAAAGCTGCAAAAAGCAAAGCTCAATATTTGGTGCAAGCTATTGGTGAAGAGCTTGACAAACCCATTGAAATAAAAGAGACCACTGATGGAGAATATAGAAGCAATATCACATCGGTAAGCAATAGCAATTCTTTTTTAGGTAATGTTTCTTATGCCCAAGACATAAAACCACAAATGAATTTCGAGAAAATAAAAATCAGCTTTTCCTACTACATAAAATATGGTATTAAGTAGTGCTATGATGCGTAAATAAAACAACTATAATAACACCTAGATGTTTTATTTCTCCTTTTGCATTGCTGCCAACATAGCAATAATCTTATCTAATTTTTCAACCTCTATAGTATTAAGTTTTTCTGTCAAGGCTTCAATTTCTAGTTTAGCATCAAGATTGGTTTGATAGTCTGCCATAGCTTGGTGTCTATCTCTTTCGCTTTGGCGATTTTGTGCCATCATAATAATAGGTGCTGCATAAGCAGCTTGTGTTGAAAACAATAAATTCAATAGTATAAATGGGTAAGGATCCCAATGTTGTATAAAAGCAATAAAATTCAACATCATCCAAATAGCAACAATTACGGTTTGAATAATAATAAACTTCCAAGAGCCCATATTGTTTGCAACTTTATCTGCTAGGCGGCTTCCAAAACTTAGCCCTTCTGTATGTTGTTGGTGCCAATTTTTTTTGTGAGTCATCGTTGTGTTTTTTAAGGTTATAATTACTGTAAACATAACCTTAATTTTATTTGCACAAAAGTTTTAGTAGTGGCTACTTATATCAATATTAAATATTCATTAAATAGTTTTTGTTTGTTAAGCGAAGCAAAAAATAAAACCTATTTGCTACATAATATTCTCCTTTATTTTTTTATCAGCTAGCTATTTTAATTAATTCAAATTCGTTTTATAGATTCTAAACTTCAAAAAAATCATTAACAAAATCTTAACTGCATTCTCTAAAATAATGTTAAAAGTGCTGTGTGTTGATGCTAGCATTGTAATTTCTATATTTTTACAACAGCTAATTATTTAACGGCTAGCCAAACCAAAACCAACCAAAACATTACAACTTGAAAAAAGTATTAAAGTATATTTTAAAAACACTGCTAGGTTTAGTAGCATTTGTTTTGTTGTATTTATTATCAGCTTTCACATTATCAAGAATCACTGTCAGCAAGGAATCCAACACCAAAGAAGAAATAACCATCTATATTTTAACCAATGGTGTGCATACAGATTTGGTTGTGCCTATTAAATCTGATATCTACGATTGGAGCAACGAAGTGAAATATGCAAATACAACATCAAAAGATTCTGTGCATAATTATTTGGCAATGGGTTGGGGTGATAAGGGTTTTTATTTAGAAACACCCGAGTGGAAAGATTTAAAAACATCTGTTGCATTTAAAGCTGCATTTGCACTAAGCACAACTGCTATTCACGCTACTTATTATAAAACATTAGTTGAAAGTGAAACTTGCAAAAAAATACTAATTAGTAAAGAGCAGTATCAAAGACTAGTGAACTACATTACCAATAGTTTTAAAAAAGATAAAGAAGGGCATTTTATAAATATTGTTACTAAAGCAGTGTATAATAAAAATGATGCTTTTTACGAAGCTAATGGCAGTTACAGTTTATTTACAACTTGTAACACTTGGGCAAATAGTGGGCTTAAAACAAGTGGACAAAAATGTTGTTTA
Organism: Chitinophagaceae bacterium; assembly: GCA_025363355.1. Taxonomy (GTDB): domain Bacteria; phylum Bacteroidota; class Bacteroidia; order Chitinophagales; family Chitinophagaceae; genus CAIVPM01. The sequence continues at coordinate 7,539 of JANYEB010000060.1, forward strand.
TGGACACCATTTGATACAGGAATTTTTTTAAAATATAAATAAAATAAAATGGCACAAAAAACATCACAAGCATTTATTGCAGCATCTTGGATTGCTTTAGGAGCAGGCATTATTGGATATCTTGTAGGGCTTTGGAGAGCCGAAATGTTGTTGAACGAAAAAGGATATTATTTTACAGTTTTAATGTTTGGTTTATTTGCAGTGGTATCGCTGCAAAAAAGTGTAAGAGACCGACTTGAAGGATTACAGGTTACAGATATTTACTATGGCATTTGTTGGTTTAGCACCATTTTATCTATTGTGCTTTTAGTAGTTGGCTTATGGAATGCAACCTTATTGCCAAGCGAAAAAGGTTTTTATGCTTTTGCATTTTTGCTTTCACTATTTGGGGGAATAACAGTTCAAAAAAATATCAGAGACGACTTAGATGCTGATAAAAAATAAGTCTTCTTATTTTATTAATATGAATTCAAAGCAATACACAGCAATGGTTTTAGCAGTCATAACCTTTATTGCATTCATAGTAGTATTTGTATTCATCAGTCCAATTCAGCAAGATCAATCGTATCATCACTTTGCAGATACAACTTGCATTATACATATTACTAATTTTTGGAATGTTATCAGCAATATAGGCTTTGTATTTACCGGTTTATATGGCTTTGCTATCCTAAAAAAATATCAAATAAACACTGCAATAAATTATGTTTTGTTTGTTGGCATCATGCTCACTGGTATAGGTTCTGCCTATTATCATTTTGCCCCTAATAACACAACGCTGGTTTGGGATAGATTGCCAATGACAATTGTGTTTACAACATTTTTTGCTCAATTATACGCTTGGTATATTTCTAGTAAAACAGCAATGATTATTTGGATATCAAGTCTTGTATTGGGTATTATATCTGTGTTTTATTGGCAATACACAGAATCTATGCATCAAGGAGATTTAAGACTATATGCAATTGTGCAGTATTTACCAATGTTGTTATTGCTAGTGATGTTGGCTTTTCATTATAAAAAATTTCCTTCCCTATTACAACCAATTTCAATGGTGGCATTGTTTTATCTTCTTGCAAAATTGTTTGAACATTTTGATAAAAATATATTTGAAAATACCCATTGTATTGGTGGACATCCATTAAAACATATTGCAGCTTCTATAGCTAGTTTGTATATAGTAAAAATGATTAAAGACTATAAGAAAATACAATTGATGAAGTAGTTTACTCAGCCCAACAATTGTTGTATTAGTTGTTATTAAAATTGTCTATTAAATAATAAATATCTAAGTTTATTTGCAATACATAAAAGTTAAGAATGATACAAATTGAGGGAGCAAGCATTACCAAACTAATACTACATAGATTAGATACAGAAAACGATACATTACAATTAAGTAATTCAATGTTTCATTTTGATGAAGCAGAGCAAGAAGACGCACTGAAGAAAATATTCTTAAAACCCTTTGTAAACAATAGCACTACACTTGAATTTAAACACGATGTTAATATAGATTTGAACGTATTGTTTAGCGTGTCAAAATCTATATTAAATAACGAAGATTTTATTGCACAATCTCAAAACATTTGTCAGCATTTAAAAGCAGTATCAAAACACCCTAATATTAAAAGTGGCGATGTGTTTGTTTTGCAGTTTGACGATATTATACTTGATAATAATATGTATCAGGGTCTTGGTATTTATAAAGTTGAAAACAAAGAAACTTTTATTGAAACAAGTGGAACGAAAGATGTATCACTTAATTTTAAAAAGGGCATTGGTAGTAAGCGTTTAGACAAAGCTTGTTTGATTTTATTTACAGATGAACCATACACTATTTTTTTAATTGATAATGTTAGTGGTGAAACAGATTATTGGCAAAACGAATTTGTTAAAGTGACTTTTAAAAAAGATAATATTAATAACACCAATCAATTTCTTTCTCTCACAAAAAACTTTATTACTCAACAATATCCAGAGGATTTTGAAACTACAAAAGCCGACCAAATAGATTTGTTAAATCGTTCTGTTGAATATTTTAAAACCCACGAAACCTTTGAAAAGGCTGAGTTTGAGCAGGAAGTTTTGCATCATGAAGGACTGATAAATTCGTTTCAGAACTTCAACAAACAATATGCTAAAGAAAACGAAATTGAATTAACTGATGGTTTTGATATTTCGGCACAGGCTGTAAAAAAGCAAGCAAGAATCTTCAAAAGTGTATTGAAACTAGATAAAAATTTTCACGTTTATATACACGGCAATCGAGAATTAATTGAACAAGGTGTTGATGCTGATGGCAGAAAATATTATAAATTGTATTTTGAAAACGAAGCATAAAAATGATTACTTGCATACAAACAAATTCAGATAATAAGGACTTTCAAAACCTGGTTAAAGAGCTTGATATTGACTTGGCAATTCGTGATGGTGCAGAGCATTCTTTTTATGCACAGTTCAATAAAATTGATACAATAAAATATGCAATAGTTGCTTATGAAAATCAAGTGCTAGTGGGTTGTGGGGCTATTAAAGAATATAACAATAATACAGTTGAAATAAAACGAATGTACGTTTTGCCAAACAAACGTGGGCAAGGAATTGCTTCTCAAATTCTATTAGCTTTAGAACAATGGGCTACAGCCTTAAACTATAAAAAGTGTTTATTAGAAACAGGAAAAAAACAACCAGAAGCTATTGCTCTTTATAACAAAAATGGGTATGTTATTGTTCCTAATTTTGGACAATATGAAAATGTAGAAAATAGTGTTTGTTTTGAAAAAATATTGAATTCATAAAACCTACAAGCTATGCCAACATTAACACAGCAACAAATTGCAGCAGGCAAATTAGCAGCAGATAGTTTGCACAGCAAACTCAATCAAATATATCAACACGATAATATTTTGTTTGGGCATCACGATAGCTTGGCTTATGGTCGCAGCAATGGTGGTTGGCATGGTGTTTCTCCCACAAATACTGATACCTTAGATTTTAATATTGATCAATCAGATATTTGTTATGCACTTGATAATAATGCTCCTGCTTTGTATGGCTGGGATTTAATAGGGTTAGAAGATATAGCGAATGCTGCAACCATTAACCTTGCTGCATCTTCGGCAAAGCTTAGAAATAATATTCCTGTGAAAGATGTAATAGCCTGGATAAAAAAAGTACATCATAGTGGTGGCATTAATACTATTTGTTGGCATATTAAAAACCCATCTAATTTAAAAGATTATTATGATACATCAAATCCATTAAGCATTAAACAAGTTGTAACTACTAATTCAAATGCCAATAAAACTTTTATTAAGTGGCTTGATAAATTAGTCAACTTTTTTAGTTGCTTAAAAGATGAAAATGGTTTGCCTATTCCTGTAATTTTTCGCCCTTTTCACGAGGTAACAAATTTTGATGCGGGACCTAATAATTTTAAGCCATTCTTTTGGTGGAATCAAATTACAAATGCAAGTTCAGGTTCTAATCCTTCGCATTACAAAAAGCTTTGGGAAATAACAATTTCATATTTATACAGCAAAGGCATCAAGCATACAGTGAATGCTTTTTGTATGAATGATTTTTTTATAGATGGCAACACTGGTAGCACTTTCAGCAATGTTAGAGCTTTAATACCCAATACAAATTATTTTGATATTATTGGCTTTGATGCATATCAAAGATTAAATACGCAAGCACAAAAAAATAATCATCCACATTGTCAAACAACACAATTAAATGATAGCAATTTTGATACACAAAAATTTATTAGTCGTGTTCAGCAACAACTTGATGAAATAAATAATTTAGCTATTGAGTTTAATAAGATTCCTGCTTTAACAGAAATTGGTGCGGACTATTTTTACGATAATTCAAATTGGTGGACAAGCACCCTACAACAAATTATTGACAATAAAAATTTAGCATATTTATTAACTTGGAGAAACCCTTATCAGCCAAATGACAACAGTTCTTATTATGCACCATATTACAATCCAAATGGCAGCGATAAGAGTGATGCAGATGTTAGTTTTGTAAATGATTTTATTGATTTTTACACAACCAATACTATTAATTCACAACGTGTATTATTTTTGAATGAAGTGAGCGAGATGTTCGTGTAAGCGAAATTATTCAACTTTATATTTAGCTGTTTTCTCATCGCCAATCATATCCTCATTGGCTCTTATTTGTATTTGCACATTCATTATCCACTCGCTGCAATTTTGTTTTTGCAAATGGTTGTTAATATTATTTACTACTTGCATTACTTTATCATAAGTTCCTTCTAGAATTGTTGTAAAGGGTCCAACTTCATATTTAATGTCAGCTTTAATAATAATATCTATTGCTTCGTCAACCCATAAATATGGATGCCTATCTTGTGCAATTGGTAAAATTTGGATAGAGGCATTAATGAGATGTTGGTGCATAATATTTATTAGATTTGGATTTTAGAAATTATTTATAAATTATTATTTTTCTTTCCCCAACCCCATTTTAAAAATTCAGGAAAAGCTCTGCCCCAAGTTGGCACATCGTGTTTGCCATCATCCATTTGCAAATAATGTATATGTTCGTTAGTATAGCCCTTAGCTTTAAGCTCAACAATTAAATCAAGTGCATCATCAATACTATCAATAATGCCATTACTATTTCTATCAGCTTTTTCATCAAGCACACCTGTTTGCAGAAAAAATTTCAACCAAGGATACATTGTGCCATACCTAACTTGCAAGTGCATTAATCTATCTTTTTCATCATCATAGCCATCATCATATCCTTTTCTTCTCCACCACAAACTGCCACTAAACACACCCACTTTTTGAAACTCACCAGCGTGGTTCCAAACAATGTCTAATGCACTTAACCCTCCTAAAGAAAATCCTGCAAATGATTTTTCTTTAAAAGATGGCGTATGATATTTTTTTCTGATTGCTGGCAATAATTCATCAAAAATAAATTTGCCATACAATCCTGCTTTGTTGCCAAAGCCCTTGTAGTCCGCAGAATAGTTAGTGCCATATTCTCTTTTTCTTTCTGCACCACAATGTATTCCTACACAAAAAATAGGTTCAATTTCATCTTGCTCTAACAAGTTGCTGAGTATTGCATCAAAAGGCATTCTAGGCAAATCTTGACCATCATTTATCAATAACAAACTCATTTGTTCTGGATAAAGAAAACCCTTCGGTAGATAGACATCAAACTTAACATCTCGTTCCAGGTATTCAGAATAGATTATATTTTCTTCAATCAAAATTTTCGATGCTGTAGGTGTAATTTTCTCTGCATTCATAAATAATAACAGATATTTTAGTGTAGGCTCAAAAATAGGGTTTGTAATTTGCTAACAAAAGAATATTAAAAAACAAATAATTGCAAATTCTTTTCTAACAGCGAAATATTTACTATTATTGTTCCATTCAAAACTAAAACTATTTAATTATGAAAAAAATTGGAATTCTACACGGTAAAGAAAGAAGTTTTCCCGAAGCAATTGTTGAAAGAATTAATAGCAAAGCAATACCAGGGATTATTGCAGAGCCTGTAACTATTGATAAAGTAATGCAAGGCGAGCCAACTGAATATGCTGTTATAATTGATAGAATTAGTCAGGATGTTCCTTTTTACAGGGCTTACTTAAAAAATGCTGCATTGTGTGGCACTGCTGTTATTAACAACCCATTTTGGTGGAGTGCAGATGAGAAATTTTTTAATAATTGTTTGGCAACAAAAATTGGAGTGCCAGTTCCTAAAACTGTTATTCTTCCTTCTCACGATTTACCAACAGATACAAGTGGGGAGAGTTTTGCAAACCTTGCTTATCCATTAGATTGGAAAGGAATATTTGAATATATTGGATTTCCTGCATATATGAAACCACACGCTGGTGGCGGTTGGAAAAGTGTTTATCAATTAAATAGTTTAGAAGAATTTTTTGAAAAGCACGCCGAGACTGAACAATTAGTAATGATGTTGCAAGAAGAAATTAAGTTTGATGAATATTATCGTTGTTATTGCATTGGTGGCAAACACGTTCGTATTATGCCTTATGAACCACGCAACCCACACCATTTACGATATGTTGCAGACTTTAAACCATCTGAAGAAAGACTTGCACAAATGGAAGAAATTGTGTTAAGAATTTGCAGATATTTAGGTTATGATTTTAATACTGTTGAATTAGCTTTACGTGATGGAGTGCCTTATGCTATTGACTTCTGTAATCCTGCACCTGATGCTGAGGTAACAAGTGTTGGTGAAGAAAATTTTGCTTGGGTGGTAGAAACTGCTGCAAATTTTGCTATTGAAAAAGCACAAACTCAAAAAGAAGGAGAAGATAATTTAACTTGGGGCGAATACATTAAACGTAGCAGCAATAATCAAAAACTTTTCTTTAAAGGGAAGGATGCTTAATATGAGTAAATATGTATAAGGTTATTGAAGAAGATGAGAATCATCATTACTTGGTTGAAGAACCAGATTTTCCATTAAGTACAAATGGAAACTACACCTATGCAGATTACTATAAGTGGAAAATTGAAGAAAGATTAGAGCTTATTAAAGGTTGGATATACAAAATGTCTGCACCTACAGCTAAACACCAATTTGTAAGTATGCAGTTGAGTGTTGCATTTGCAAACTTTCTTCGCAATAAACCTTGCAGAGTTTTTGCTGCTCCATTTGATGTGAGATTATCAAAAAATAAATCTACAAAAGATGAAGAGGTGGAAACTGTTGTGCAACCTGATATTGTGGTAATTTGTGATTTAGAAAAGATTGACAGTAGAGGTTGTATTGGTTCACCAGACTTAGTTGTTGAAATTTTATCGCCAAGCAATAACAAAGTTGAAATAAAAAAGAAATTTGATTTGTATGAAGAAAATCAAATAAAAGAATACTGGATTGTGCATCCAGAAGAAAAAACAATAATTGTTTATAGCCTACAAAACAATAAATATATTGGCAGTAGATTGTATGGTGAAGATGATTTAATAGTAACAGAAGTGCTAAAAGGCATAGAAGTTAAGGCTGAAGATTTATTTGATTACTAACTCAAAAATAAAAAAATATGGCAAACATTAACTATCGTCATTTTACATTGGGTGTAGAGGAAGAATATATGGTTATTGATCCCGTAACCAGAGAGCTAAAAAGTCATGAACAAAAAATTGTTCATGAAGGGCATAAGATTATTAAAGACAAGGTGAAAGCCGAAATGCACCAAGCTGTTGTTGAAGTTGGAACAGATATTTGTAAAGACATTGAAGAAGCTTATAAAGACATAGCAACTTTACGTGGCACTATTGCCCAAATTGCTGGAGATTTAGGATTAGCAATGGGTGCAGCAGGCACGCATCCTTTTAGCCACTGGGATAGTCAGTTAATTACAGATCACGTTCGCTACCATCAAATAGTAAATGAATTGCAAGAAGCTGCTCGCAGTAATTTAATTTTTGGTTTGCACGTTCACGTTGGAATGATGGATAGAAAACTAGCTATTCATATTGCAAATAGTGCTAGATATTTTTTGCCTCACGTGTATGCTTTAAGTACAAATTCACCTTTTTGGGAAGGAAGAAAAACTGGCTACAAATCTTTTAGAACAAAGGTTTTTGATAAATTTCCTCGCACAGGAATTCCAGATTTTTTTGAGAGTATTGAAGCGTATGATAATTATGTCAATCTTCTTATCAAAACAAATTGTATTGATAATGCTAAAAAGATTTGGTGGGATTTGCGTGTGCATCCTTTTTTTGACACAGTTGAATTTAGAATCTGCGATGTACCAATGACTATAATGGAAACTACTGCTATTGCTGCATTGTTTCAAGCAATTTGTGCTAAATTATACAAATTAAGAAACTCAAATTTAAATTTCATAATGTATCAACGTGCATTGATTAATGAAAATAAATGGCGTGCTGGTCGTTATGGAATTGATGGAACAATGATTGATTTTGGAAAAGAAACTGAAGTAAATACTCGTTTATTAATTTATGAATTATTAGATTTTGTAGATGATGTTGTTGATGATTTAGGTAGCAGACACGCTATTAACTTTATTCATAAAATGATGGAACAAGGCACTGGTGCTGATAGACAATTGAAAATTTACGAAGAAACTGGCAACCTAGTAAATGTTGTTGATTACATTAGTGGTCAATTCTTAGTACCTTAAAGTTTGCTAGATAGAATTAATAAAAAGACTCATAAATTTAATTTTATGGGTCTTTTTATTAATAAAGAATTTAGTTGATTAATATAATTCAACAGTCCATTCCCTTTCAAAAATCTCGTTAGGTTCCAACACATTGATTCCTTCTTTATTGATAAGATTTCCATCAGTATTTTCAATATCTGCAATGCCACACCAAGGCTCTAAGCAAACAAAATTTGCATCTTTAGCACTCCAAATTCCGTAGTAAGGAAATCCTTTAAACCCAATCTTCAAGCCATTTTCAGACTTTTTACTTTTAATATGAATTTGTGTTGATTTTAAATCTTTAAACACCAAAGCATCATTATAAAACAACTCTTTAGTGAGGGGTAATTCTTTGCTGTCATTAAAAAATGGAACCGATTCTAATTTTATCAACCCTACTTCATCTAATGGAAATAAATTGGCATTTTCGCTTTGTTCAAACTCTAAATACCAATCGTTATAATTTGTATCACTTGTTAATGGAATTCTAAATGCAGGATGAGCACCTACAGAAAAATACATTTTGCCGGGTGATACATTTTGAACAACATACTTACATTTCAGCACATTTTTTTCAATTGAATAGATGATTGAAAAAGCAAAATCAAATGGATAGTTGGCTTTTGTTTCGCTGTTAGAATGTAAAGTGAATTTAATATTTGTAGCATCAATTTCTTCAACAACATAATCATTATCTCTTGCAAAGCCATGACGCCCCAAACTATATTTATTCCCTTCAAAGTTATATTCAGTATTTTTAAGTCCACCAATAATAGGGAAAAGGTTGGGACTTTTCTTTGGCCAAAATGCAGGGTTGGCATCCCACAAATACTCAAGTTTGGTTTGTTTGTTGTAAATATTTTCTGGCTCTGCACCTCTGCTAGTGATGGCAATTTTTAGCACATCGTTTTCTAAATAATGAATGCTCATTTTGGGGTTGTTTTATTGTCAATTGTTAATAAGGGCTTATTTGTAAAAGGAAACCAATCTTTCAATCACCTTTTCTACTACAGCATCTGGGCAACTTGCACCACTTGTCATTAGCACTTTAATAGGGTTTTTGTTGGGTAAAAAATTGCCAATAATCCTTTCGCTTTTTGTTTTCCAGCTTCGATTAATAATTTCATTTTTACTAAGAATTTTACTGGCAGCATCAATAAAATAAGTTGTCAATTTAGCTTCACACATTTCAACTAAATGAGATGTATTGCTACTATTACTTCCACCAACAACAATTGCTATATCTGCTTCTATTTCTAGCATTCCCATCACTGCAGATTGATTATCGTTAGTTGCATAACAAAGCGTATCTCTTGTATCGGCAAATCTTTCGTGAACAGTATCTGAATTTAATTGATAAAATTCAACCATTACGTTCTTTAGATAATCAGAAATGGCTTGTGTATCACTTGCTAATTGTGTTGTTTGATTAACAACTCCAATTCTTTGCAAATCCTTTAAAATATCAAATCCTTCTGAAAACCTTCCTTTAAACTCTTCATAAAAATCACTTTCGTCAAGTTGCTTAGTGACATACATTCCTATTCTTTCTGCTTCCTGCATATCATTTACAATAACTGTTGGCGTGTGTGCAGATGCGTGAGAGAATGTTGCTCGTGTTTCTTCGTGTTTGGGTTTGCCATGCACAACAATACTGTATCCTTTTTTGGCAATCTGTTCACTACGATTCCACACTTTTTCTACAAATGGGCAGGTTGTATTCCAATTATCAATTGTAACCCCTTTTGCTCTTAACTTTTTTTCAACATCCAAAGTAGTTCCAAATGCTGGTATAATTACAACGTCTGTAGAAAGAATACTATCAAAAGGAATTAACTGTTTGCCATAAGTATCTTGCAAAAAAATAACCCCCATCTTTTTTAAATCTTCATTTACTTGTGGGTTGTGTATCATCTCACTCAGCAAAAAAATACGTTTGCCTTTATTTTCTTCAATTGTTTTAAAGGCTATTTCAATAGCGTTTTCTACTCCATAACAAAACCCAAAATGCCTTGCTAAGTATATTTGTATGTTACCATAATCAAGTAGTGTAGGTGTGAAGTCTTTTTTTAACTTATCTTCTTCTCTACGTCTATTTTTAATATTCGTTATTAATTCACTTCTATAAAAACTGGGCACTTCAAACTGCTTCATCAATAATTCTATTTAAGGAATTACAAAGTAAAGGAAAGTATTTGCAGATAGAATTACTTTGAGAAAAAATCTCCAATCAACCTTGCTAGACACTAAATAATTAGATTTGTTGCAGTTTTCAATTACATATAATTTTAGTTTGAAAAATAAAGCATTTGGAATTCTCATTTATACGGCTACATTTGCACAAATTTTTTAAAATATGTTTTGGACACTTGAACTTGCGAGTTACTTAGAAGAAGCACCTTGGCCTGCAACAAAAGACGAGCTTATTGATTATTCAATCAGAAGTGGTGCTCCAATTGAAGTTGTTGAAAACCTACAGGAATTAGACGACGAAGGTGAAATTTATGAGAGCATAGAAGATATATGGCCCGATTATCCAAGTCAGGATGACTTTATGTTCAATGAAGATGAATATTAAGGTTTGATTGAAAAATGATTTGCCACTCTGTAACTAGAGTGGCTTTTTTTTGCCTTATATTCTTTCTAATCCCTAATTTTTTGTTAAGAACAATTTTTTAATAAAACAATGATGCAAATTTGTATTGTCAATAAAAAGTAATGAAGCATATTTTACTTACACTTTCTTGTTTTTATTTTTGTTCAGCTTTTGCTCAAACTGATATTCCTAGTAATTGGCATACTTTAGATTTGCAACAAGATTCATTTTATGGTATTAGCTTAAACAGAGCTTACCATTTTTTGCAACAGAAGAAAATTAAGCCCAATACTGTTATTGTTGCAGTACTAGATTCTGGCTGCGATACTTTACAAGAAGATTTGAAAAATATACTGTGGCATAACCCAAAAGAAATTCCTAACAATCATATTGATGATGATAATAATGGTTATGTTGATGATGTATTTGGATGGAATTTTTTAGGCAATAAAAATGGAGAAAACCTTAGATATGCTGGTGATGAAAGAACTCGTATTTTTTATAGATATAAAGAACAATTTAGTGGAAAGAAAATTGACTCAACTACTTTATCAATATCAGAAAAAGAACAATATAAACTATGGAAACAAGCATCAAACGAATTAAATATTTCTACTGATGATGAACTTGAAGTTGCCATTACAGATATGGCATTAAAAGCTATAAAAAAATATGATAAGGTTTTAAAAACAGAAATGGGCATTGAAGAATACACTACTGCATATCTTGAAAAATTTGAAACAAAAACTACTGAAGCCAAACTAAGCAAATACAACTATTTAACAACTGTAAAACTTTTAGAGATTGATTCTGATGAAAAAAATACTTCATTAATTAGCCAGTTAGAAGAATATGTTGAAACAAAGAGAAAAGCTATCAAAGACAAAGAATCTGCACCACAAAACTATAGGGCAACAATTATAAAAGACAATTACAATAATATAAACGACAAATATTATGGCAATTCAGACGTAACAGCATTATCACCAAGACATGGAACACACGTCTCAGGAATTATTGCAGCTCAAAGAAATAATAATTTAGGGATTGATGGTGTTGCTGATAATGCAAAAATTATGATTGTTCGAGTTGTGCCTGAAGGTGATGAATATGATAAAGATGTGGCTTTAGGAATTTTTTATGCAGTTAGCAATGGAGCCAAAGTAATTAATATGAGTTTTGGCAAAGGAATTTCTCCTGAAAAATACTGGATTGATAGTGCTGTAAAATTTGCAGCAAAAAAAGATGTTTTACTAATTCATGCTGCAGGTAATGATTATAGGAATACAGATTCTATTGCTAGTTTTCCCACCCCATATTTTTTAAATAGCACAGTATCTGCCCATAATTTTATTACTGTTGGAGCCAGCACAGACCCCAAAATTTCAAATGGTAATATTGTAGCAGATTTTAGTAATTATGGCAAAAATTCGGTTAATGTTTTTGCACCGGGAGTAAAAATTTATTCTACAGTACAAGGTGTTAGCAACTATAGCAATTTACAAGGCACAAGTATGGCTGCACCAATTGTTAGTGGCTTGGCTACTTTGCTACGTGGATATTTTCCTTCATTAACAGCTATGCAAACAAAAGAGATTATTGAAAAATCTGTTTTCAAGCCAACTGAAATAGCTTCTGTTTATGTAACTATTGGGTATGAATCAAAAGAAAGAGTTACAATTCAAAATGCATGCTCCTCTGGTGGAATTGTAAATGCTGCAAATGCAGTAGAACTTGCTTTTAAAATTGATGCTGACAACAAAAAGAATAGATTATTAAAAAACAAGAAGTAACGTTAATTATGACCTACCCACCTACTTCCTAATTTCAGTTGCTTAAACTTCATTTTTGCAACTTTATAGTTGAATTTAAAACCACGTTTTGTAACCAAATAAAAATAAGCTACAGGTTTACCAATACAACTAGTTGCTTTTTGCAGTGGTGCTACAACAGATATTGATTTGATTTTCTCAGCATCTAAAAATTCATTTGCAAATTCAAGTGTGTTTTTAGCATTATCACCTACTCTATACCAATATTTATTATTTACCCAAAAAATATAGTTGCTTATTGGTAAAGATGGATTTGACTTATTGATGGATACCTGGCTTGTTGAACAAAACTGACTAGTATCTGTAAAAATTATTCTTTGAACGCTATCAACAAAATAAGCAATATCCTCTTTAGCAATCTTTCTGTAAGATTTTGATTTCTCTACTAGCTGCTTAAATAATTTTACTTTTCTAGGAGTCTTTTGTGCATTCACAAAAAACATTAGAAAATAGGGATCGTTTTCATCAAAATATTTCATTGATGATTTTGTACTTCTATCAGACAAGGAAATACTTGTTTTGCTGCCTTGAGATAATGCAGCAAAACAAGTTAATCCACAGAATATAATAAGATAAAGTTTCAATAAATATTATTCATCTATCAAATAGATAACACAATATGTTCAACAAACACCAATCCTATTGCCTTAGTCTAAATTTTTTCTCTAGTAAGATGCACCTTGGTCATATCTAAATAGTGATTCTGCAGTTGGTGTACAAAATGAACATCAGGATTATGACGACGATCTTCTCTATACCACATTTCAAAATGAGAAAAATTTCCTTTAATCGGTGTTTCCAATCTAAAAGACCCTTTTAGATATTTTGTTGATCCATCAGCAGCATCTTGCTTGGTAAAATTCAGCTTTAATAATTCATCTTCGTTCAAAGGAATTGGCTGAAGCTTATCAGTTTCGAACCAAAAGTCTTGAACTTCTGTTTTCACACAAACTTGTTTTTCATCCCCATTAAGAAGTGTTACTTCCCCATCCCAAAGTTTGCCATCATAATCGGCTTTTAAAAAATCTCCTACTTTAATGTCACTAAATTGTATCATATTGCAATCGTTTAGGTCATAAATCTATGTACTCTTAATCTAAAAAACAAAAAAGAGCATAGAATGTGTATTTTTTACTTGCGGATTCAATACACTTTTTTACTTAAAACCTACCTTGCTTAAACGATTTTAAAACAAAAAATCAAAAATCAAGCTCAACTCCCTACTTTTGCAACCCCAATTCTGTTTTGGCAGAATCGTTTCTAGGTAATTCTAGCAATGTCCACTGGGTCAAACAATTTTTTTAACAAAAAACAAACGGTAATGAACAATTACGAATTAATGGTGATTTTCACTCCCGTACTTTCTGAAGAAGAGTTCAAAGCAGCTCAAAAGAAGTACGCAGCAATGGTTTCTGATGCAGGTGGAACAACTGTGCACAGCAATCCTTGGGGTCTAAAATCTCTTGCTTATCCTGTACAAAAGAAAACAACAGGAATCTATTGGGTGTATCAATTTACAGCACCATCTGAATTTAACGAGAAATTTAAAATTGCGTTATTAAGAGATGAGCAAGTAATGAGACATATGATTACTAAACTTGACAAAAACGCCGTTGAGTATAATGTAAACAAAAGAAATGGCGTATTTAATAAACAAGTAAAAGCGGAGGTATAAGATGGCAAGAAATGAAATAAAATATTTAACCGCAATTAAGCAAGACAAAAGAGAAAAGAAATATTGTCGTTTTAAAAAATACGGTATTAAATACGTTGACTATAAAGACGTAGATTTTTTAAAGAAATTTGTAAACGAACAAGGCAAATTATTACCACGTCGTTTAAGCGGCAACTCTTTAAAATACCAACGTAAAGTTAGTGATGCAGTAAAAAAAGCACGTCAAATGGCTTTATTACCTTTCGTAACAGATTTATTTAAATAAAAAATTTAGTAACCATCCCTAATCATCAATTATTGATGAGACAGTCGCAATCATAGATTGGGCTCGTGGGACTAAAAAACATAACAATGGAAGTTATATTAATTCAAGATGTAGATAATTTAGGTGGCAGAAACGAACTTGTAAAAGTTAAAAACGGTTATGCACGTAACTATCTTATTCCTCAAAAATTTGCTGTAGAAGCAAGCCCTACTAATTTAAAACAATTGGCTGAGAAAGTTAAGGTTCAATCTAAAAAAGAATCTGCAATGCTTGCTCAAATCAATAGTGTTATTGCTGTTCTTAAAGAGTCTCCAATTAAACTGGGTGCAAAAACAGGAACTAGTGGTAAAATATTTGGTAGCGTAACATCTCTTCAAATTGCTCGTGCAATTCGTGATCAAAAAGGTTATGAAATTGACCGTAAACGTATCTCGATTGTAGATGAAGTAAAAGAACTTGGTACTTACAAAGCATCTATTGATTTTGGTAATGGTAATGTTACTGAAATTGAATTTGAAGTTGTTGGTGAATAACCCTCAATTTTATAAAATATTAACCCCGCCTAGCGGGGTTTTTTATTGAAAGAAAAATTGTTTTACTATGATATTAATAGACAACAAACTAATTAGTGACGAAGTTGTAGAAGAACAATTTGTTTGCGATTTAACCAAGTGCAAAGGTGCTTGTTGTGAAGATGGCGATGCTGGTGCACCACTAACTGATGAGGAATTAGATGAACTTGTTGACCATTATGATGTGATTGCTGAGTATATGACAGAAGAAGGTAAAGCAGCTGTTGAAAAACAAGGCAAATATACTTATGATAAAGAGTTTGGATGGGTAACGCCAACAGTAAATAATGCTATATGTGCCTATGGTTATAAAGATGCTAAAGGCGTTATTATGTGTGCAGTTGAACAAGCGTACAACGATAAAAAATTAGACTGGAAGAAACCCATTAGCTGCCATTTATTCCCCATAAAAACAAGTAAAAGTAAATTAGATCCAGATCTTGAATTTGTTAATTATGTACCTAGAGAAGACTTATGCCAGGCAGCTTGTGGCTTAGGAAAAAAACTAAAAGTTCCTGCTTATGTGTTTTTAAAAGAAGCTATTATTAGAAAATATGGCGATGAGTTTTATGAAGCTTTAGATGCAGTGGCTAATCGTTAATTTTTCTTAAAAAATCCTCATAGGTTTCAATCCAGAGTTTACATTCTGGTTGGTTAGCCAAAAAATGGTTGTGCATTATATAGATAAAATCTCCGCTAATTTGTTTAACAGTGTTGTGGTAATAAAGCATTTCCTGCAAAGCGTTCTCTGGCGTTAGCTTTTGTTCAAAAATACTATTTGCATCCATATAACAAAAAGGATGAAGCATTAACGTTGTTTGCTTTTCTTCTACCAAATTATACCAATAAAATGGTTTTGAATAAGACGCTCTAAAGCCATTATGAGTGCCATAACCTAAAGAATAATCGTCCTCAACCCCAGCTTTAATTAGGCTTTGATATGTTGCAGGGAAACTTAATTGCAAATAGTGCTGCCTAGAAATTACAACCTCTTTTTGAGTAATTTTTTTGAGCGATAGAATTTCTTTGCATAAAATATTTTCATTGCTATTACTAACATAAGAAGGGTGAATTCCAACTTCATAATTCAAAGAATGTTGTTTAATTAATTTCTTAACTCCTTTGCTAGTTGGCGTTGGATTTTTATCGTAAAGCCCACGGCTTTTAGCCACTAAAAAAAAGTATTTGGCTTTTAGTTTGTATTTCCTGTGCAGTTTATCTAACCAATCAAACACATCAAATGGGTCTTTTTGAAATCCAAATAAAACTCTAATTCTATCAACTACACTCCTTCTAAATTTAAAAGCATCTTTTAAAATTCCGCCAGTTGTTTTAGCAAAAGAATGATGTTTATATGCAAAAGCAATATCAACATCATAAGTTGGAATAATATTGAAAGAGGTTGTTTGCAGCGGTAAATTATATTCTTTTTGAATCTTTAATAACCACAAATTGATTAGTGGTTGGTGAAGAAAATTTTCTTTAAACGCTAAACTATTTTCGTGATGATAATTGCCATAAGCATCAGCTTTAAAATCGTCAGTATATTCTTCATATCGAGAAAGTAAATAAAAAGCCGCTGAAAAAATATCGAATGGCAATGTGCCTTTGGTTTCAAAAAATGCAACTAATCCTTGCCATTCAAAACATTCAATTAGTCTTTCTTCTACACTCGTTTCTTCTAGTAATCCATAAGGTTCTATCCATAAACTTTCCTTATCAAATTTTGTAGATGAATAATTTATTTTTTTTAGAGAAGAATTAGAAAATTTATGAATGTCTCTTGTTATCACTGCATTACTACCAAATAGCGTTCTCACTATATAATCTAATCTTGGTGTAGTATGTTGGGTAAAAACAATAAACATTAGCCTAATAAATACTTCTAGAATTAATTAAAATATCAAACTGCAATATAGTAGAATCTGCAAACAGATACCACAAAAACAAAGTATAAACATTTACTTTGCCAAAAATTACATTGAATGTTGTTTAATAAAAAGTGGTTTGTTTACTTGTCTATAATACCTATGCTTTCTTTTGCACAAAAAGACACTGTAACTACTGTAAACAAAGGTTTCAAAAGTTTATTCGTTAATAACTCCTTCGATTCAACTAAGCCATATAACACTCAATTAAATCCTAGAGCTATTTCTTTTGTGCAAGAATATATTCGCAAGCAAGGGAAAGAATTAGATAAAATGAAAGGCTGGGGCAAATCTTATTTCAATTTATACGATGGTATTTTAAAGCAATATGGTATTCCTGTTGAGATGAAATATTTAAGTGTTATTGAAAGCCATTTACAAAGCAATTTGGTTAGCTGGGCTGGGGCTGTTGGGCCTTGGCAATTGATGGATTACGAAGCAAAACGCTTTGGATTAAAAGTTGGTGGAGCTGGAGATGAAAGGATGGACTATATCAAAAGCACTCACGTTGCTTGCAAATTAATGAAAGAATTATACAGCGAATTTGGAGACTGGCTGCTGGTTGTTGCAGCATATAATGGTGGTGCAGGAAGAGTTAGAAATGCAATTAAAAAAAATAAAAGTAAAGAATTTTGGGATTTGCAATACAGCCTGATGGAAGAAACTCGCAATCACGTTAAAAAATTTATTGCAACACATTATGTGTTTGAAGGTAGTGGTGGAGTAACAACTTTAACTGCATCTGAAAGTAAAAAAAATGGCAGTAATGATAAGGTTTCAATAAACGACACAATCCTACAGAATACAGTAATCATAGAGCTTTCGGGCAGATACAAAGCAAATGTTGTGTGCAAATATCTTTCAATTGATGCAGCAAACTTCAATCAATTGAATCCAAATTTTGAACGAGATTTAGCAGCAGGAAAAAGATATCCAATGCACATTAAAGCAGATTTAAAAACCTTGTTCACGGAACATAAAAACAAGATATTAGAGGAAAGTTATAGACTACTAATTGAAGGTAAATAAGAGTTATTTTAGTTCTTCTACAACACCCAAACTAAACAAAGCATAATCATACTTCACAGGGTCATTTGCATCAAATTGTTTTAAAGTATTTGTAAGTTCAACTGCTGTTTGCCAATTTGTTTTTGTGCTATTCATCAATCCTAAATAATTAGCAACATTAACAACGTGAACATCTAGTGGCATAATTAATTGTGAGGATTTTATCTGTTTCCATAATCCAAAATCAACACCAAGTTTATCGCCACGAACCATCCATCTCAAATACATATTTAGTCTTTTGCAAGCAGATTTTTTAGATGGGGCTGCAATATGCTTTCTTGTTCTTTCTTCAAAATTATCAAACAAATTTTCATTGAAGAAGTAATTATAAAATCCATTCAATGCATTCTCTGTATCAACATCATTTGGCTGTAACCATTTACTGAAAGCAGTTTCAAGAGATTGTTCTTTTTTAATTTTGTAATGATGATGTAAGAAAACAATAAAATGTGCAAGGTCTACATCATTAAAAGTTCTGTGAACGAATGATTGAATTTGCTTTTGCCAATTAGAACTATTATTGATATTCATTACAAATTCATAAGGACTATTATCCATCATACTCATCAATCTTTTGCAAGATGTGATGATAGATTTTCTATTACCCCAAGCCAATGTTGCAGCAAAAAAAGCAGCAATTTCAATATCTTGTTTTTTTGAAAATTGGTGAGGAATTGAAATAGGATCATTCTCAATAAAATCTATATGATTGTATTGTTCAACTTTTGAATTAAGAAGATGAATGATGTTTTTTTTCATAAGTAAGTGGAGAATAGTAAACGGCGAACTAAAGTCCAACAACAACAAATTCAGTTCTTCTGTTCTTAGCTTTTCCTTCTTCAGTATTATTTTCAGCAATTGGCTTAGTTGCTCCAAACCCTTTGTATGAAAGCCTTATAGCAACAATATTTTTACTTACTAAATAATCAACAACAGACTTTGCTCTGTTAGTAGATAGCTTTAAATTATCATCAGCATTACCAGTATTATCAGTATGTCCATTAATTTGAAGTTTGATAGAAGGATTTTCTGCAAGCAATTGTACCAACTTATCAAGCTCTACAGTGCTTACTGGCAAAAGATTGTAGGCATTTTTTTCGAACTGAACATTTTTAAAAACCATTGTAGCATTTAACTGCACTGGTTGCAAGGCAATATCTTTTGTATAAGTGCTATCAGATTTTTCTTTGCTCAATTCATACAAATTGCTATAATATAAATAGCCTTTTCTGTTTACAACAAACGTATAATCTTTGCCCATTGGCAGAGGAATAAAATACTTGCCAATTTCATCGGCAGTAATTTTCATTATTGTTTTTTTAGTTGCATTATCAACAAGCTCTACAGAGCAAGGAATTCCTTTGTTTGTTATTGCATCATACACAGTTCCTTTAACAAATAATGTTTTAAAAGGTCGTATATCTTCTCTTAAATCAAACTTATACAAATCAAGCCCACCACGACTATCAGATTTATCTGCTGCATAGTAAGCAGTTAATCCATTAGATGAAATACAAATGCTTCCTTCATCTTCAATAGTGTTAATTGGAAAGCCAAGATTCTCTGGATTACTCCATTCATCTAAAGAAGTTTTTCTAGTGATAAACAAATCTGTTTTACCATAGCCAGGCAGTCCATCAGATGTAAAGTATAGTGTTTGATTATCTGCGTGTATATATGGATACAACTCGTTTCCAACAGTATTTATAGTGGGTCCTAAATTAACAGCATAACTCCATTTTCCATTTGGCAAACGTGTACTCATATACAAATCTCTACCACCATAACCACCTGGTCTATCACTACTAAAATAAAGTGTTCTACTATCTGGGCTAATACTTGGTGCAGACTCCCAATATGGTGTATTTATTTTATCGCCAAGATTTTCAGGTTCGCTCCAACCATCTGGTGTGCTGTAAGAAATATAAAGGTCGTAACTGCCGTAACCTTTTTCAAAAAAATCTCCTGCAAATATCAACCACTCTCCATCGTTACTCACTGTTGCAGCACCTTTTAAAGCTTGGTTGTTAATACTGCCTTCAACAATTTCTGCCATTGCAAAATGATTGTTGGTAAAGTTAGATTTTACAAAATTTTCTCCTGTATTACTCATTCTTGTAAACACTAGTAAACTATCGCTAATACTAACTGTTGGATAATATTCTGAACGATCTGTATTTACGCTATCGCCCAAATTAACAGGCTCGAAACTATAGTCATTATTGGGATGTTTTTTTTGATAATCTACTGCAAATTCATAATTGCGTTTTCTATAATTAGCAGCATTAATACTTTTGGTAGTGATATTAGGAATAGCAAGAAACGCATTGATTTGTTGTAAAGCTTCTGCAAATTTTCCAGCACCAGCAAGGTTTATAGAGTAAGGTAATTTATAAATATTGGTATAACCACTGTCTTTAGTAAATGCTTTTTCGTAAGCTGTAATAGCATTATTATAATTTTTCATCTCTCCATAAACACCAGCTAAAGATAAATATGCATCCAGATAATTATCATCAGCTGAAATGGTTTTATTTAAAGCTTCAATGGCTTCTTTTAAATTACCATCAGCAATTAATGCTACTGCTTTGGCATATAGTTTAACAGCTTTGCCACTAATATTTTCGGGATTATAGGTTTGAGCTTTTGTAATATACCCAACAAAAAACAACAATATAAAAACAAGAAATCGCATTCAATTATTTTGTGCTAAGATGCAGTAAATGGTGCAAATGAAAAGTTAAAATGTTACTTACTACGGCACATTAATATATTTATGTATCTGCAAGCTCAATCTCCACTTAGGGTTTGCTTTAATATAGTCAATAATTAAAGGAGTTACAGTTGCAGCTTTATCCCATTCTGGTTGCAGGTAAAGTTTGCAATTTGGGCTTACTTGTGCTGCATATTTTTCTGCCCAATCAAAATCTGTTTTATTGAATACAACAATTTTAAGTTCGTTTGCTAAAGGCAAAATTTTGGGCAATGGTGCTTTAAATTTTTTAGGAGAAAGACAAATCCAATTCCAACTTCCACTTAAAGCTGATGAACCTGATGTTTCAATATTTGTTTCAAAACCCTGTGATTGCAAGGCTTTGGTTAATTCATCTAAATTATGCATTAAAGGTTCACCGCCAGTTATAACAATTAAGGGTTTCTCGTTTGTGGTTTCTCGTTTGTGGTTTTCAATTCCCAATTCCAGATTCCTAATTCCTAATTCCCCACTAGCCATTAACCACTCACTATTAGATTTGCTAACAATCTCATTTATACTAAATTTTGGATGAGCATTTGCATTCCAACTATCTTTTACATCGCACCAAACACAACCAACATCGCAGCCACCAAGTCTAATAAAATAGGCAGCCCGACCTTGATGGTATCCTTCACCCTGAAGCGTATAAAAGGATTCCATTACAGGAAGTTTAGTATCGATATTTATTTCTTCTACAATCAATTTAATTTTTATTTAGGTATAACTCCTACGGAGCCGATTCTTATTCCATTTTTATATTGAGGTGTGATTTCTACGGTAGATGTTTTGTAACAAACTAATCATACTTCTAATTTCATACTTTTATTTATTGAGATATGCTTGCATCGTATTCTTTAATAATCCAGCAATTGTCATTAATCCAACACCCCCAGGAACTGGCGTTATTGCAGAAGCTTTTGTTGCAACATCATCAAAATCTACATCGCCTTTTATTCTAAATCCTTTTAAAGCTGTTGCATCTTCAACCCTAGTAATACCAACATCTATCACAACAGCACCTTGCTTTATCATATTGGCTTTTATCATTCCTGGATTGCCAATTGCAGAAACTAAAATATCAGCATTACTACAAATTGCTTCTAAGTTTTTTGTGTGGCTATGGCAAATAGTAACAGTGCAATTTCCAAATTGATGATTACCACTTAATAAAATACTCATTGGTCTGCCGACAATATTACTACGACCAATAACTACTGCATTTTTGCCTTTAGTTTCTATGTTAAAATATTCAAACATCAACATCATTCCATAAGGTGTGGCAGGAATGAAAGTTGGCATTCCTTGCACCAATTTTCCAGCATTTATGGGATGAAAACCATCTACATCTTTTTTAGGGGAGATAGTTTCGATTACTTTTTGCTCACTAATATGTTTTGGCAAAGGAAGTTGCACTAAAATGCCATCAATTGCATCGTCATTATTTAGTTTGATGATAGCTTCTAATAATTCATCTTCGCTCACATCAACATCGAATCTTATAAGGCTTGAGCGAAAACCAATTTCGCTACAATTCTTTACTTTGCTTGCAACATAGGTTTCACTTGCACCATTATTTCCAACCAAAATAGCTGCCAAATGAGGCACTCTTCTACCCTCTTCTTTAAGCTGTTTTACTTGAAGTATTAATTCATCTTTTACCGATTGTGAAGACTTTTTTCCGTCTAAGATTATCATTTTGCAAAAATAGGTGTGGTGTTAGTATGACGCGTTATTTATTCATTTACTCGAACAGATCTATTTAAATTTTCTTCTAAAGAAATCAAAGTTTCTGTTCTATCTATACCACTAATTTTATGAAGTTTGTCATGCAAAACAGCTCTTAATTGCTGAATATCTTTACAAATAATTTCTATAAACATATTATAGTTTCCTGTGGTATAATTAATTCGAACTACTTCTGGTATTTTCTTAAGTTCTTTTGTAACATCATCACAAACAGAGCTTTTGTCTAGATAAACGCCAATAAAAGCTATAACATCATATCCAAGTAATGATAAATCTGCCACTAGCTTCCTTCCCTTAACAATTTTAATTTCCTCAAGCTTCTTTATACGAACATGTATTGTGCCACCAGAGACAAATAATTTTTTTCCTAAATCTGCATAAGATATATCGGCATTTTCCATTAAAGCCTCTAGTATTTGCAAATCCAATTTGTCAATATTTAATTTTGATGTCATTAGTTAAAATATTTGCAACGAAAGTAATATAATTATGAACAATATCTATAATTTCAAATAATTAGATGCCCCTTTGTAAATTATTTAGCTATTACTATAATATTGCAGCCTTTGGATTAAGGAAGCTTAATCTCTTTAATACTGTGGGGTGATGAAATTTTGGCAGACATGCCCTCTTGTCTCGAGGGTGAGGATTACAGGATAAACGAAGAATAATGGGTTGACCACAACGCTAGCTATGTTCTTTGGCTAACTGCCTCGTGGAGGTTCGACCCCTCCCCCTACAGCACTTTAAAACTATTAAACCCTTACTGGTACTAACTTGTAAGGGTTTTTTATTTATGGAATTAGATATCGAAAAATTCGTTAAAATCAAATTAGCTTTTGAGGTATATAAAAAAAAGAAAAAGAAATCACCTTGGGTGTACAAGTTCTAAAGATTGTTGGCTACTTATTACTCTGCCTAATAATAAATCCTTAAATATGGTTTGATATTTTCTATTTACCTTCCAAAAACCAAGTGCTTTATAGCGACGTGATGAAGTCTTTAATGTTAGTAGTGTAGCATAGTTTACCCTGCCATATCTACTTAGTTTTATAGCAATATCAATGTCATCTCCATAGAAAGTAAGGTTTGTATTAAAGCCTCCAATTTCTGCTAATTTACTTGATTGAATAAAAGCATTACCACCAATTAAAATAGCTCCTCTTTTTTTAATTTGTATGATGCGATTAATTAACTTGAAAATGGTAAGCTGACTGAATAATGAAAAGGTTCTTAAAATAATTGAAGCATCGTAATAATAATAAGCTCCAGTAGCTGCAACTACATTTTTTTGTTGCAATTCGCTTGCTCCATTTGATACCCAATAATAATCTGGAACACAATCAGCATCAAGCATTGCAATGATAGATCCTGTAGCTAATCGTCTGCCACATTCACGTGCATAATTGGTTCCTTGCCTATATTCTATTTGATATGTTATCTCTACGCTGAAGTGATTTTTTTGGATGAAGTACTTAATCATTTCATCTGAAGCATCAGTAGAAGCATTGTTAACTATAATAATCTCGTAGTTAATATAATCTTGAGATGCAATGGCATTAAGTGTTTTCAATATATATTTCTCCTCGTTATAAACGGGGATAATCACTGACACTTTTGGAGTGGATTTTATATGACCCATTGTTAAATGTTTTGCAAAAAAACATTATCAATGTAATCTGAATATGAACAATTGATTAACGAATCGTTATCGAATAGTTTTTAATTGTGTACAGAATAAAATAGGGTTCTGAGAAAGGCTTTTGCTTTATGAAACTCTTGGCTTCCAAACAATCTCTTCGGCATTATGCAGTTTAGCAATATATCTTGCTAAAACAAATAAATAATCGCTCAAACGGTTGATGTATTTTATAACTATTGCATCGATAAACAAATCATTGCTTTGCATTGCAACACAAATTCTTTCTGCTCTTCTGCAAATACACCTGGCAATGTGAAGATTAGATACTGCAATATCTCCACCAGGTAAAATAAAATTTTTCATTGCTGGCAAAACATCATTCATCTTATCAATTTCTTGTTCTAGAAAAGTGATGTCAGATTCTTTTAAATCTGGCAGTTTAAACATTGGTTCTTTCTCCGGATCGCAAGCTAATGACGAACCTATTGTAAATAATCTATCTTGAATTTCTTTTAAAGAAGATTTGCTGTGAGCATCACTGATGCAATCTGCACACAAACCAATAAAGCTGTTTAGTTCATCAATAGTTCCATAGCTTTCAATACGAATGTGACTTTTAGAAACCTTTGTACCTCCAATTAAGCTTGTGGTTCCTTTATCTCCTGTTTTTGTATATATTTTAAGTGCCATTTTTTAGTAGTTAGTAGTTAGTAGTTAGTAGTTAGTAAAAAATGAGCTCATTACTAGCTACTAGCCATTTGAGATTTTCTATTATCACTTTCAATTACACCATCCTTAAGCCTCACAATTCTTTTTGCATATTTAGCAATATCTTCTTCGTGAGTAACTAATATAACTGTATTACCAGATTCTTGAATTTTTGCAAAAATATCCATTACTTCAACCGATGTTTTGCTATCTAAATTTCCTGTGGGTTCATCTGCTAATAAAATAGAAGGATTGTTTACTAATGCACGTGCAATTGCGACACGTTGTATTTGACCTCCACTTAACTCGTTACTTTTATGGTGACCTCTATCTCCTAGTCCAACTTTTCTTAAGCTTTCAATAGCTCTTTCAGTTCTATCTTTTTTATTTACTCCAGCATAAATCAATGGCAGTGCAACATTCTCCACTGCTGTTAATCTTGGTAAAAGATTGAACTGTTGAAACACGAATCCAATTTCTTTGTTTCTAACTTCTGCCAAGTCATCATCAGGCATTTTGCTCACATCTTTTCCATTCAAAAT
>JANYEB010000024.1 GCA_025363355.1 Chitinophagaceae bacterium
TACATTTGGTTCAATCCACAAGGTTCTACCCTGCTAGGCATCAACAAAAAATCAGCACCTGCATAAAGCAAATGAGATAGAGCTTCATTATAACCAATATCTGCATAATAAAACCCTTTGTATCTATCATTAAAGCTTGACAATTGCCATTCAACATTTGGGTCTCCACTACCCAAAATCATAATACTGCATTGCTCATAAAAACTATTCATAATAGCTTCAATAGCTGCTGGTAGAAGGTCTGCTGCTTTTTCACCAACCAATCTTCCTATAAAAACAAATAATGGCAATTCAGGGTTCAAACCAAATTGTTCACAAATGGCAGTTTTGTTTTTTTGTTTGCCCTTTGTTACACTTTTAAAAGTAAAATGGTGCTGAATATAAGTATCAGTCTTGGGGTTCCAAACATCATTATCAATACCAT
The DNA here is from genome assembly GCA_025363355.1 of Chitinophagaceae bacterium. GTDB lineage: Bacteria > Bacteroidota > Bacteroidia > Chitinophagales > Chitinophagaceae > CAIVPM01. The sequence continues at coordinate 425 of JANYEB010000024.1, forward strand.
TCAAAATGCCATAACATTTACCTCTTTCATATTCAAAAAGTTTTTCTAATCCATTGCTATTATAGCGTAGTTCAGCCATATAACTATGACTCACAGTGGTTACTTTCCAAGCACATTTAATGCCACTAGCCAAAGGGTTGATGGTATCATTCCAATCAAGCTGTCCTTGTTTCCAAGTGTCATAAGCGGGTATATAAATACTTTTATCCCAACCCATCCAACCTTGATATTGAGCATTGTGAATGGTAAGAATAGTGGGAACTTTTGCTAACTTATTTCTAAAAGCCAAACAGTTCTGCATCATAAAAGGAATTAATGCTGTATGATGATCGTGGCAATGTACCACATTGGGTGTGTGATGCCAACTGTTGAACCAGCTAACCACAGCAATCTGAAAAGCAGTGAACCTTTCTGTATCATCATCATAACCATATATTTTTTCTCGGTCAAGTAAGCCAATAATTTCAACCAAATACAAATCAAAACCCAGCTTATTTGTTTTTTCTTTAATAATGGTAAAATCAAAAAGAGCATTACCCAAATAAGCACTGCCCTTAAAGTCAACAACAAATTCGTTGCTATACAAAAACTTGGTTTTATACATTGGCATCACCACTTTGGCAATATGCCCAGCTTTGCATTGATACTTGGGCAAAGAACCAACAACATCGCCCAAACCACCAGCTTTAGCCACAGGATAACATTCAGCACTTATATGAATAATTTCCATCTTTAAAATATTTTCACAATAGTAATTATTAATATGGTTTTTAAAGGGGTTTAAAGCAGATATTATTCTCATAATCAAAAAATTAATTTTTGGTTATAAAATTTATTCTTAACATTGTTTAAGCAAAACGCCTAAAAATGTTTTTTAATCCTACAATAAAATCTACTATATTACATAGCTGCAACCCTTTGTGGTTCAATGGTTCAATGGTTCAATGGTTCAATGGTTCAATGGTTCAATGGAAAAATAGCAATCACACAAGTTACACTAAATCTCTTTTCAAAATTTACTACATACAGCTGCAACTTTCTAAAGGTTGTGGCTTTTTTATTTCCGCTGCTCCTAGAGGAAGTCCAGCGAAACTAAAATTTACAATTTGAAGATTGCAGATTTATATAAACCATCTTCAAATTTTCAAACTACAAATCTTCAAATCAAAAATTTTCAAATCTTCAAATAAGTATTTATGGCAAAGAAAAATAAAATATCAGCCACCTTATCCGATGCAGACAAAGCAGTAGCAATTACAAGCATTCAAGCAGCAAAAGCTAAACTTCCTTTTTTAATTAGTTTAACAATTGATGAACGAAAAAAAGAAAGAAAAATGGCAAGTAAAAGTGTAGATTATGTGAAACAATCGCTGCGAGGTGCAAAAACATTTCCAAAGCAAATGCGTGGTGATTTTGACACACCCGAATTTGAAAAAGATGTTACACTGATTAGCCAATTATGGGATGTGAGAACTGAAGCAATGGGGCTAGTTGAACTTTTAGATGATACCATTATGGCAGCAGGAGCCGATGCTATGCAAGCTGCCGATGATGTGTATAATACTTTAAAAGTGGCAGCAAAAAATAATGCCAATGTGAAAACTGCTTTAGATGAAATTGGTAAATATTACGAAGGGCAAAAAAAGCCAAGAGCAGCTAAAGAAAAAAAGGCATAGAGAACAAATAAGCCTCTTCCATATCGCAAAACAAGCACTTGAAGAGGCTTATTTACAAACTATAAGAGCCTGTTTTACGCTATTGAAGCTGCAAAACAACACTTAAAGATACCAAAACAACCTATGGAGGACCGTTAAACACACCTATAAAGACAGTAAAAGGGGAACTAGAAGACAGCTATTTACCCACTTTAAACAGAAACAAATAGGCTAAAGAGTGTAGATTAACCTATTGAACACAGTAAGCGAAAAACTAAAACCAATAAAACCTATTTATTAACCATTTAAAAATTAAGCAACCAAAACTATCAAAAGCACCCCACTGCGGAATTATGGCTTTAGTTCTCCAATAAGTAAAAGCTATCTGTGCAGGCTACTACAGATTTTTAAAATAAAGTGTAGGTAATCCTTCTTAAATTTATCTGTTTATGAAAACAAAAATTTTAATTTTATTTGCTATAACCATAGCAATGTTTATGAGAGCAAATGCACAAACAGCCTGCTCTGGATTTCCTACAGGTAGTGGTACTGATTATTTTTACGATCCAAGTGGTACTTATACTGTTCCCTCAACCACTTACTCATCTAGAGTTTACTATGTAAATAACGATTTAGAGATTACTGGTAATGTAGTTTTTACAGATGCAGTATTAGTGATAGACCCTAACGTGAAAATTACAGTAAAAAATTCTGGCAATTTAACTTTTGCAGGTTGCCATTTATTTGCTTGTAGCGATATGTGGCAAGGTATAATAATTGAATCTGCAACTAGTAGTTATACTTCAAACGATGGCACACTTACATTAACCAAAAGTTATAACCATCGTAGTACTATTATCGAAGATGCTTTTAAAGCTGTTGAAATGAATGGAACTACTTCATTTGTAACGAACCCTTCTGCCCGAATTAATCAACTAACCGTTGATAATACTATTTTCAATAGAAATTTTATAGGTATAGAAATGGATAATTATGCTTATTTGAGTGGAACTGCTGGTCTTAGTTTTATTACTACAACCAGTAATAGTCGAGAAAATATTTATGCGTTTAGTATAAAAAATTCAATATTCAGTTGTCGTGATATCCCAATAAATAGTGCGTCTGTTACCACATTATCTTCTTGGCCCGATATTAATAGCTATAAACATTCAAGCTATTGGACAAATACTTCAACCTACTATCCCAATAATCCTAATGTAATGGGTAATCCTTATATTGGCAATTATTCAAGTACCAATTTAAAAGCTCCATACAGTGGGGAGCAGTCTGACATTGGCATTAATATCAATCCCTCTTTTAATGGCTATAACAATAATGGACACTATGTTATAGGCGACCATCAAAAAAATACTGTAACAGGCGATTGGAACACTAATATTTTCGACAACCAACGATTGGGTATTTACGCAGGAAACACAAATATTGAAATTAATAACTGTACTTTTCAAAGCCCAACATTCAAATCGCAAACTTATGATGGTATTGGCATTTTAGCTATTAACCAAAACGAAAGCCCTTTTTATATTAATGTAACCAATCCCGATTATACTAAGTATCCTAATAGTGCTTTTTATGATTGCCAATATGCAATTAAAACCGAAAATTTTCAGGATATAATCGTGAAGTATTGCGATATTAGAAACAGTAAAGATGGTGTAACTAATTTAGGTGGAGACCATGGTGTTGATATAGGTACTTGGCGTGTAGTGCAAATAGATGTATCAGAAAATAAGATTTACAATATAGGGGCAGGTATTGTTTATAGTGCCACTCAACCTTATTGGACTTCTACTTTTCAACTGTATATTTTATTCGAAAACCTAATTACAGCTAGTAACAACACCATTGCAGTATCTCCATCAGGATATAGCGGTTCATACAGTTTAAGAGACTTGAGAATGGGCATTGATTTGGGGATATCAGTAGGAAGTTTACTTACGTATTTAGCATACTCTGGGTATCAAAGTACGCCCTGCACAGGTGGCAATAACTATTGCAACCCCTATTATGTGCGATGCAATAACAATAATATAGACTATTACCACAATGGAATTAAGGTTACAGGTTTTGAGGGAATGGATGTTCGTATTTTAAACAATTATATTAAGTTGGGCAGAGATGATAATGCTACCTATCAGGCTGGCATTAGAGTAGAAGATTGTATTCCGTATAGACCTAATAGCAATGGTGCTGCTAATGGCTATTTTTACAATAGTACCGATGGTAATTTTATACATAATAATACTATTAATTATTATGGCAGTGGTTATTGTTGTGGCAATTGCGAGCGTGCAGCAATAGATGTATATGGTGGCAACAATTTTAATATTAATTGCAATTCGGTAGCTAATTGCATTTATGGTATAAAGATTAATGGTGATTTGCAAAAAAATACCGAAGTGTTTAACAATACCATTGATGCTAACAATGTTTTTGGTTTGGCTTTGTTTGATGATGCCAATTATGGCATAGGAGGAGGGATTATTGGAGGACAGGGCGATGCCACACACGCATCTGACAACCATTGGACTGGTACTTGGGTGCCAAGCAGCGGAAATTATATGACACTTACCGTTAATTCGTATGCAACAAATTCTCCATTATTTGTACGTAGCAGTGCAGGATATAACCCTTCAAGTTATTCAAATAATCTATATAGCGGTGATGCATACGGCACTTCAGGTAGCATAAATAGTGCCACCACAGGGCTTAGCTGCACCACCATTGCCAGCAGAAATAGTGGTGCAGTTGCAACATCTGCAACAACTACAAATTATGCTTTTAAACACGCTGAAGAAGTGGCATTGGGAACGCTAAAATTAGCATCGACGGACTTAAAAAAAGAGAGATTGTTTGTGATGCAGTTGCAACTATATAAAAGCTTGTTGGGTGCAAATGCAGCAATCGTGCAAGAGAGCAATCTGCTGAAAAATTTTGTGAACAATGCACCTCAGGGTATTAAAAATATTGTAACTGTAGAAGAGCAAATAGGCAAAGCTAACAAAGCAACAACATTGCAACTATTAGTTAACTGGCAGCCACAAAATTTGGTGGAAGAAAACTATAAGCAATATTATGGTTGGGTTGCTGGCACACCCAATATGGAGGGTTTGCTTGCCCTTGCCAAACAATGCCCATTAACCAATGGTGCTGTGGTAAACTATGCACGCACCCTGTATAATTATTTAAGCCACAAAAATATTGTGTTTGCAAATAATTGTAGTGCTAAGTTAAACTATGGAACGCTTGCAGAAAGTAGAGAAAAAATTAGTATTTATCCTAACCCAACTACAGGTAGTTTTAAATTAAAGTTACCCAATGCAAAACCAAATGAGGTTGTTAACTGCATTGTAATAGTTACTGATATATATGGAAAACAGGTTTTACAACAGCATTTGGTGCAAGCAGAAACTCAATTGAGTATTGACGGAGCAAAGGGTATTTATTTTATAACAATGTTTAACAGTGCCAACGGCAAACAAACTGTTAGCAAAATTGTTCTACAATGATAGCCCTATTTTTTAAAAACAGCAAGAGTTTAACACTCTTGTTGTTTTTTTTCCAGTATAGCCCATTACTAAATAGCCAGAGTCAATATAATCTTGTAGCCAACTATAGTTTTGAGAATAATGTACATTGCCCAACATCTTTAGGAGATGCCAAGCCCCCCCCCCCTTGGCAGGTTCCCAAAAACTCTGGAGGAATCTATGCCAATAGCTGTAGTACTGAACCTGGAGCAAGTGTACCTTATAATAACTGGGGTGGCGTAACATATCAAGAAGCAAAAACAGGAAATGCCTATATCGGATTGTATTTTAGAAATTTGATGGGAGGTAATTTGAGAAACTATATACAAGCAAAGTTAACAGATAGCCTTGTTGCTGGTGGTTGCTATTATGTAGAATTTTACGTGAGTCTGATGAATACTATGAGAGGCGGGTGCAACAATATCAGTATGGCAATTACAAAAAATATTATCTGGACAGATACTGCTACAGTATTGACCAGTGCGAAGGTTATACCCTACAACGCTCAGATATATAATTATGGCAATCCTGTGATTACAGATACAATGAACTGGGTAAAAGTGAGTAGTGTGTATCTTGCAAAGGGTGGAGAAAAGTATATTACTATTGGTAATTTTAAATATGACAATGCTACACTTTATGATACCATACTCGGCAATTCAAGCAACTATGGTGGTGCTGCTTATTATGTAGATGACGTTCAAATAATACCGCTAGATATGGAGCCTGCTTTTGCCAATGCTTTTGCAGGAGATGATATTACCATTGCACAAGGTGATAGTGCTTTTATTGGTAGCTTAACCAACGGCATCACAAATATTGCTTGGTACAATGCAGCAGGGCAAAAAATAGATAGCATACGACCTGGTTTTTGGGTTAAACCCACAAGCAGCACTATTTACGTGGTTAGCCAAACTGTGTGCGGTAACTATAGCACAGATACTGTTTTTGTAAATGTTAATCCATTGCCTTTAAAGTTTATTAGTTATACCCTTTGGCAAGTTCAGGGTAACAAAGTAGAGAATACTTGGGTTACAGCCAATGAAGTTAATGTAAGCCATTTTAATATATTATGGAGTACTAATGGTATCAATTTTAAAGTAATAGGCAAGGTTAAAGCCAATAACAAAAGTTATAATGAGTATGTTTTCACAGACAACGGTCAACGGTCAACGGTCGACGGTAGTCTATACTATAGAATTGAAAGTGTAGATTTTGATGGTAGAAAACAATATAGCGAGACAAGAAACTTAAACTTTAAACCTCAAACTTTAACCGCTGTTAGCATTTACCCTAACCCTGTAAAAGACTTTGTAACTGTTGAATGTAAAGGAGCAAAAGAATTAATGATTATTGATTATCTAGGCAGAACGGTTTATCGGTCGTCAGTTGACAGTCGACCGTTGACTGTTAATCTCAAACAATTATCTAAAGGTGTTTATGTGGTAAAGGCTGTTATGAACAATGGTGATATTAAAACCGAGAAACTGGTTATCGAATAATGCTTATATAGTTGAAATTTCAACTACTTTCAAATCCTAATGCAGTGAATTAAAAAACGCCTTATGCAATTATGCATAAGGCGTTTTTTTAATTCATATTCTTTACCCTTCTTTATCCATTTTTCCCTTTACTTCGCCGCCCTAAAAATATTGTAGTATGTTAGAGTTTGCAGGGCAAATTGCCGCCAATAATCAGTTTAAAATAAATCAGGTTGAAACCGTTTTGCAATTACTTGCTGAGGGGTCAACCATTCCCTTTATTGCACGATATAGAAAAGATAAAACAGGTTCTTTAGATGAAGTTCAAATTCAAAAAATTCAAGACGAAGCTAAAAGCCTTAAAGACCTTAGTGATAGAAAACTTGCCATAGAAAAATCAATTACAGAGCAAGGTAAAATGACCGAAGAGCTACAGCAAAAACTAAATGCTGCTACCACCCTTTCTCAGCTAGAAGATATTTATCTGCCTTATAAACCCAAGCGTAGAACAAAAGCACAAATTGCTCGTGAAAATGGATTAGAGCCTTTGGCAAACACCATCCTGCAACAAACCAATATTATATTGCTGGATGAGGCTAAAAACTTTATCAACGACAACGTTAAAACCGAAGACGAAGCTTTGCAAGGTGCAAGAGATATTATATCTGAAATTATTAATGAGGATGCAACCGTTAGAGCCAAAATAAGAAAGCTGTTTGAAACAGAAGCTACCATCAAAAGCTCAGTTGTTACTGGCAAAGAAGAAGAGGGAGTAAAGTATAAAGACTATTTCGATTCTAACCAGTTAATAGCAACCATTCCATCGCATAGAACGCTTGCTATTTTACGTGGATTTATCGAAGGCTTTTTAAAAATGAGTATTGAACCAGAAGAAGAATTTGCCATTTCTTTAATAGAAGAAATATATATCATAGCATCTTTAAACGAAAGTGTTACACAGGTTAAACGTGCCATTAAAGATTGCTATAAACGTTTGCTGCAACCAAGTTTAGAAACCGAATTTAGAAGCTTATTAAAAACAAAAGCAGATGAAGATGCTATCAATGTTTTTTCAGAAAATCTTCGTCAATTATTGTTGAGTTCTCCTTTAGGTAGCAAAAGAATTTTAGCAGTAGATCCTGGTTATAGAACAGGTTGCAAAGTGGTTTGTATAGATGAACAAGGTTCACTGTTGCACAATGATTTAATTTATATCCACGAAAACAATAAAAAACAACACGGTGAATATTTGATTAGAGATTTAGTAAGCAAATATGCTATTCAAGCTTTTGCTATTGGTGATGGAACTGCTGGCAGAGAAACAGAACAATTTATTAAACGACTGCAATTAAACTTGCCAGTTTTTATGGTTAATGAAGATGGAGCTTCTATTTACTCAGCATCAGAAATTGCAAGAGAGGAATTTGGTGCTTATGATGTTACTGTTCGTGGTGCTATTAGCATTGGCAGAAGGTTGATGGATCCTTTGGCAGAGTTGGTAAAGATTGATCCAAAGAGTATTGGTGTGGGGCAATATCAGCACGATGTGAATCAGTTTAGATTAAAAGAAAAACTAGATCAAACTGTAGTAAGTTGTGTAAACCAAGTAGGCGTAAACCTAAACACTGCGTCAAAACATTTACTAAGTTATGTTAGTGGCATTGGCAGCAGCATTGCAGAAAATATTGTTGCACATAGAAACGAAATAGGCAAATTCAGCGATAGAAAACAGTTATTAAAAGTACCAAGACTTGGTGCAAAAGCTTATGAACAATGTGCTGGATTTTTGCGTATTGCCGAAAGCAATAATCCACTTGATAAAAGTGCTGTGCATCCTGAAACATACAGTATTGTTGAAAAGATGGCAGCTGATTTAAGTATTGATGTAGCACAAATGATTGGCAACGAAAAGTTGTTAAATGATATTGATGTGAAAAAATATGTGACTACCGAAATTGGTGCTATCACTGTTGCAGATATTATTAAAGAATTAAAAAAACCTGGTCTTGACCCTCGTGCAGAATTAGAAGTATTTGAGTTTGCACAGATATTTAAAATAGAAGATGTGATACCAGATTCAATAGTACCTGGCGTTGTAACAAACCTAACTCGTTTTGGTGCATTTGTAGATATAGGTGTAAAGCAAGATGGTTTGGTGCACGTTAGTGAAATAGCACATAAATACATCAGCGATCCTAACGAGGTTTTAAAACTAAACCAAAAAGTACAAGTAAAAGTTTTGGAAGTAGATGTTGCAAGAAAAAGAATTATGCTATCTATTAAACAAACACAAGAGTTTAGTAGAGCTAAGCCAGACTATAAAAACAATAAACCTCAACCCCAAAAAGAAACTTCAATGGGCGAAGCATTAAAGGTTTTGCAAGGGAAGTTTGGAAAGTAAAAAGATATAAAGCAAGCAATTTAGTTATGGTTATTTAAGCTAAAAATTAATAGAAACAACAAAACGTTTACACCAAATAATACCCCAACTGCCAAAATGTACGTTCGACCAAGGTTCGACTATCCTTCGACCGAGGCTCTGTTACGCAAAGTGAAAGAGTGTCAAAATTGCAGAAGGAAGTTTAATTATTCAAAGGGTTTTAAATTTAATAAATTGTATTGCTAAAGGCTGTTTGAAAATAAATAAAAAGCCCCACATTTTACTGTGAGGCTTTAACAACAAAACGCCTTTAACTCATCAACTATCTTATCAACCACCCATTGCAGAAGTATTCAACCTAGCAAATCAATGTCCTGCCTTGCACGGCACGGTAGTATATGCTGCACAAAACTTATATATGCAATTAACCAACGAAGTGTATAATTTTGAAAATGTTTGCGGAACGTTAGCATCTGCGAGGCAAGCAAAACAGGAGAAACGCATTGTTGCAGCAGCTAAATTAAATGCAGAAATATTGGTATATCCTAACCCAAGTAAGGGTATGGTACATATTAAATTGCCGATGTTTACAAGTGGGCAATGGAATGTTAGTGTAACGGATATGTACGGAAAAATTATTATTAATAAACATTTAGTAAATAGTGATACAGAAGTAAGCATTGGCACTGCAAAAGGGTTATATATTGTTAAGGTTTCAAACACACAAACAGGTGAAACTCTTACTAATAAAATAATTGTTAATTAGCCTTATGAAACAAAAAGTAAATAGCAAAATAATGGTTAAGAGGTTATGCCTCTTAACCATTATTTTTATTAGCAGTTTTAACCATTCCATTGCACAATCTAATTTTGTACCCAATCCATCTTTTGAAAAATATGCTGTTTGTCCTAATAGTGTTATGACCCCCCCAATGTTCTGGTATTCTCCTTCAAATTATGGTATGAGTTATTGTAATGTTTGTAGTGCTAATCCCCAATTGGGAGTTCCATATAATACTTTTGGTTATAATTATCAATATCCACATACAGGTAATGGCTATGTTGGTATTCATATAATCAATCAACCAGGTGCAGATATGCGAAATTATATTCAAATAAAACTAAAAGACAGCCTAAGGAAAAGCAAGAATTATTATGCGGAATTTTATGTGGCTTGTAGTAATGATAGAAAGCTTAAATGTAACAATGTCTCTATGCTGTTGTCCAATACAGCAGTGTATGTTGATACTGCTAATTTTCCTTTTGGGGTGTTACCAGCAAATGCACAGGTTTATAATTACGGGAACCCCATTATTACTGATACGATGAATTGGGTAAAGGTAAGTAGCATATACAAAGCACAGGGTGGGGAACAATATATAAGCCTGGGCAATTTTAAAGATGATGCACATACCAGTTATATAACATCCCAACCAAATGGTTATGATGGTGCGAGTATAATGATAGATGATGTTTCTGTAATACCACTTGACAGTTTTTGTTTAAAAGCAGATGCAGGTAAAGACACAGCTATAACACTTGGTGATAGTGTGTTTATTGGTAGTTATATCAATGGTTTAGATAGTGTGAAATGGTTTAATGGTAATACTGTTATTGATAGCACAAGACCAGGTTTTTGGGTGCATCCTACTGTTTCAACTAGCTATGTTTTGCAACAAACAGTTAATGGCTGTTTTAGTGCAGATACTGTGGTGGTTACTGTGGGTACGGTGCCTTTGAAGATGTTGGATTTTACAGCAATGTATCAACCTGTCTTGTCCTAAAATAGGTTTACACTAAAAACATTAAAAGTGTAAACAATGAACAAGACAATTCTTCAAAAAAGTGGTAAGTATTTTAGCATTGCCGAACGACACGCTATTATTCAA
>JANYEB010000117.1 GCA_025363355.1 Chitinophagaceae bacterium
ATTGTATTTTGATTGCTAGTAATATTCTTTACAATCCTAACTCTGACCAACTTTTAACAATTTGTTCAGCGTGTTTTTTGTTAGTTGGTTTTAAAAATATTTTCTGTATTACTCCTTTTTCATCAATCACAAAAGTGGTTCGGTGCAAACCCATATATTTTCTTCCATATAAATTTTTCTCGCCCCAAACGCCATATTTTTCAATAATGCTATGCTTTGTATCAGCAAGCAGTGTAAATGGCAAATCAAACTTTTCCTCAAATTTTTTGTGGCTAGCTTCATCATTGGGGCTAACGCCTAAAACCACAAACCCTTCCTTCTTTAACAAAGCATAATTATCCCTTAAGTTGCAAGCTTGTATGGTGCAAGTAGGCGTATCATCTTCTGGATAAAAATATAAAACCACCTTTTTGCCAATAAAATCTTTAAGTGCAACTGTTTTGTTATTTTGGTCTTTTGCAGTAAAAGATGGAGCTTTTTGACCTGCTGTCAATGTTATCATTGTGTTAGATTTTTGCAAATATGGATAAGTATTTCCTCAAAAAAGTTCTGCAACATTATTTTTGCTTAAATCGTCAACAATGCCAAAAGATAATTCAATAAAATCCATTTTAATAGTTGGAAGTGGTCCAATCGTAATTGGTCAAGCTTGTGAGTTTGATTATAGTGGAAGCCAAGCTGCAAGAAGTTTAAGAGAAGAAGGCATTGAAGTGATATTGATTAATAGCAACCCTGCAACTATTATGACAGATCCAATGATGGCTGATAAAGTTTATTTACTGCCATTAACTGTTGAAAGTATTGAGAAAATTTTACAAGAAAATAACATTGATGCTGTGTTGCCAACAATGGGTGGACAAACAGCCTTAAACCTTTGCAAAGAAGTTGATGAATTGGGCATTTGGGAGCAGTATAATTGCAGAATGATTGGTGTTGATGTTGCTGCTATTAACACTGCTGAAGACAGAGAGTTGTTTAGACAATTAATGGTAAAAATTGGCATTGGCACTTCGCCAAGTCGTGTTGCAAATAGTATTTTAGAAGGAAAAGAATTTGCACAGGAAATTGGTTTTCCTTTAGTAATTCGTTCTTCATTTACACTTGGTGGAAGTGGTGGTGGATTTGTGCATAATAAATCTGAATTGGATGAAGCTTTAAAAGTTGGATTGGAAGCATCGCCCATTCACGAAGTTTTAGTAGAAAAAGCTGTGTTGGGCTGGAAGGAATTTGAACTTGAATTATTGAGAGATAAGAATGATAATGTTGTTATCATTTGCACTGTTGAAAACCTTGATCCAATGGGTGTGCATACAGGAGATTCTATAACTGTTGCTCCTGCAATGACATTGAGTGATACAGCTTTTCAGGATATGAGAAACAAGGCAATATTGATGATGCGAAGTCTTGGAAATTTTGCTGGTGGCTGCAATGTTCAGTTTGCTTTAAATCCTGAAACTGAAGAGCTGATTGCTGTTGAGATAAATCCTAGAGTGAGTCGTTCCTCTGCATTGGCAAGTAAAGCAACTGGCTATCCAATTGCAAAAATTGCAGCCAAACTTGCTATTGGTTATAGTTTAGATGAATTGAAAAATCAAATCACACAAACAACTTCTGCATATTTTGAACCTGCGTTGGATTATGTTATTGTAAAAATTCCACGTTGGAATTTCGATAAATTTAAAGGAGCAAACGATACTCTTGGTTTGCAAATGAAGAGTGTTGGTGAGGTAATGGCTATTGGTAGAAGTTTTAATGAAGCCATTCAAAAAGCTTGTCAGAGTTTAGAAAATGAAGCTGTTGGTTTGGGATATTATGGCAAAAGTTTAATGAAAGGTGCAGATGTTGTTGAGTATATTAAAACACCAAAATGGGATAGAATTTTTAGAATTAAAGATGCGTTGATGCAAGGGGTTACTGTTAAAACAATTGCACAAGCAACTGGCATTGACAGATGGTTTTTATATCAAATACAAAAGCTTTGCACCATCGAGACTGAAATAGGAAAACATACCATTGATTCTTTGCCAGAAGATTTGTTGAAACTTGCTAAACGTAATGGCTTTGGTGATGAACAAATCTCTAGAATTCTTCACGGCAATTGCACAGATGAAGATGTGTATGCCAAAAGAAAATCACTAGGAATTACTAGAGTTTATAAAATGGTAGACACTTGTGCTGCTGAGTTTGAAGCTAATACACCTTATTTTTATAGCACGTTTGAAGGTTAACGTTTGTGTGTTTATTTCAAGACGTTGCGAAGTGTGAGGGTGTAATAAAACATTACAACAATACCTATTTTTTATTTTTTATATTGCTTTCGTAAATTTCAATCCATTGCTCAACACTCATTTTTTTTGCCAATATTTCAATTAGGTTTATTGGCACGTCTTCAGCTTTTTTGAATCTGAGGCAACCTTTGCCCATATCCATCTTCTTAGTTGTGTGTTTCTCCCACTCTGCTGTAAACCAATCTATCATTGGCTTTGAGGCGTATAATCCCAAATGATGAATAGATATATGATTTTTTTGAGAAGCAATATTTATAAATGGCAAAGGCAATTTTGGGGTGCAATGATAACCACCTGGATAAATAGAATGTGGCACCACATACCCTAACATTCCATAACCAATTACTTCTTCAAAACCTTTGGGTAAATTATCTCTAATTGCTTTTCGAATCGCACTAATAATTGCTTTTCTATCTTCTGGCAATTCGTCAATAAACTGTTCTGGTGTTGTTGCTTTTGATTGCATATTGATTCGTTTATGGTTTGGTGTTTATCGTTAGTTTAATTCGGAAGTTTTAAATCGGAAGTTGGTCGTTAGTTTTTGATTTGCGATTGACTAACGTTTACTCACGAGCAACTCACGAAAATTAATTCCATCCTTTCTCTTCCCTCAACATTTTTATATGAGCAGTATGATGTTTTCCGTGCCATGCATACATACCTAATAAATACCAAAGTGTCATTTGTTTATTATGTTCTGGATGCACAACAGTTCTATTCCAATCTTCATCTTTTACATTTTGAATAGTTGCCAACCAACGTTGATGAATACCAAATAAAATAGTGATGGAAACGTTGATAGGTACAGCTTTCACGTCATCCAACTTTGCCCATTCATTTTCTAAATATGGTTTTATGGTTGGATTATCTTCTGTTAAACAAAGTTTGAATCTTGTAATTGCATTGATATGACTATCTGCAACGTGATGCACAACTTGTCTTAAAGTCCAACCACCATCTCTATATGGAGTATCAAGTTGAAACTGATCTAAATTAAGAATTGAATTTTCTAACTCCTGTGGTAAATATTGAATATCGGCAAACCAATTTTCTTTTTGCTGTTGAGAAAAAGGTTGTGGTTCGTATTTACCAATTGGATAACGAGGATCAGTCATATTTACAATTTGATGGTTTAGATTTACGATTTACCAACTAAATTCTACAGTACTTTTAGGATAATCAAGTTTATAATTTTTCTCGCCACCATTAGCTTTGATATTAAAAATATTCATTTGTTTATCTTGATAATCGTACAATAAATTACAGTTGATATTTAACTTTTTTAGAGAAACTATATCATCTACTTCTGCATAAATCCACACACTTTCTTTTTGAATTTCGTAGCCAATATATTTTATAGTTTTGGGTTTGTCGTTTATCGTTAGCTGTAATTTTTTTTGTAAATAATTAGCAATAAAACTGTTTACAGCAGCGTCGTTAGTTGATTTTGATAAATCAGATGTAACATTATAATTCTTCTTCAATACTGCTTCTAAATCATCAACAAAAACCTTAGTACTTATTTCAATTGTTTTATCTTTTGCATTATGCTTTATATCAATCACACTCACAAAAAATGGGTGAAAAGCAGTTAGGAAAAATGATAATATGAATGATAGCACGATGAACCTGATTTAAAAATTGTTTGGAGTTTATTGTTTGGAGTTATTGATTAAAGTGTTTTAGTGTTTTTCCTCTTCAGACTTACAAGTGTCAAGAATAAATCAATCATTAACAATTTACCATTAACACTATTTCAAAGCCTGCATAGGATTCAATCCACTACTTTGTCCACGAACTGCTGCTTTAGCTTTAAATATGCTGAATTTACTTGGCTCAGCATCAACATTTCCCCATACATTATTGCTTTCATTAATATCAGCAGTTTCACGCATTGGGTCTAATTTTATGGCAGTTGCTTTTTTATTTGTCATAAAAACTTTGCTTACTTTATTCTCATTTTTACGCCAAATTTGTGCAGGAATTTTTTCTAATTGTTTAGTGCCATCTTCAAACGTAAACTCAACAATAATAGGCATTACAAGCCCACCTTTATTGCTAAATGTTATTTCATATAAATGTGTGTTGGCATACTTAGTTTTCTCTGCTTCAGTTAAATTGTCTCTATTGCCACCAAAACTTGTAACAGGAATTTTTAAGCTGCTATCATAAGCAATAATTCCTCTATCATATCTCCAATAAAAATCTCTTAAACTACTGTCAATATCTGTTTGAAAAACGATGTTTCTGTCTTCTCTATTTCTAATTTTAGAAATATCTTCAAAAGCATTTACACTAGGTTTATCGATACCTTTTTTTCTTGAAGGAAGTGATACCTCTGCAGCACTATTGTCAGCAAATACAGCGTGTTTAACAGTATCGATAGCAATATCACAAGGCTCAATGCCATAGAACCAACCACGCCAAAACCAATCTAAATTTTCGCCTGTTGCATCGTTCATTGTTCTAAATAAATCTGCTGGTGATGGATGTTTAAAAGCCCATCTTCTTGCATACTCTTTAAACCCAAAATCAAACAATTTTCTACCAACAATTGTTTCTCTTAAAATATTTAATCCTGTAGATGGTTTGCTGTAAGCATTTGCACCAAGTTGTATAATGTTTTCACTATTCACCATTATTGGTTCTAATTGCTCTTTTGGCAACTTCATATAGTCAGTAATAGTGAATGCAGGACCACGACGAGATGGAAATTTATTATCCCATAATTCCTCTGTTAAATATTCAACAAAAGTGTTTAAACCCTCATCCATCCAAGTCCATTCACGTTCATCGCTATTTATAATCATTGGAAAAAAATTATGACCCACTTCGTGAATAATTACTCCCAACATTCCATTTTTTGTAGCTTCTGAATATGTGCCATCTTTTTCTGTTCTACCAAAGTTGAAACAAATCATAGGATACTCCATTCCATTAGCAGCTTCAATACTTTGAGCCACAGGATATGGATAAGGAATGGTGAATTTAGAATAGGTTTTAATGGTGTGTGCCACAGCTTTGGTGCTATACTTTCTATACAAGCCATAAGCTTCTTTAGGATAAGCACTCATACACATTACTTTTTTGCCTTCAACCATTGCTGGCATTGCATCCCAAATAAATTTACGAGAACTTCCCCAAGCAAAATCACGAACCATATTGGCACTAAAATTCCAAGTTTTTTTAGCACTACTTTTTGTTTTTTCAGCAGCAGTTGCTTCTGCTAGAGTTACTACTTCTACTGGCTCTTTTGCTACTTGTGCTCTTGCCCAACGTGCTTGTTGTGAAGTTGATAAAATGTTGGCATAATTTGTACATTCTCCAGTACCCATTACAACGTGATCAGCTGGAACTGTGATAGCAACTTTGTAGTTACCAAAAGTTAAAGCAAACTCACTGTTGCCAGTAAATTGATGATTTTGCCAACCTTGATTATCGCTATAAACACACAGCCTTGGAAACCATTGTGCCATTGTAAAAAGATAGTTATCTTCTTCTTCAAAATGCTCGTAACCACCACGACTAAAGTCAACAATTCTGTTAGGAATTTTATAACTCCAATTACATTTAAAAGTAAATGTTTGACCAGGTTTTAAAACTGATGGCAAATCAATACGCATCATTGTTTTGTTGATTATATAATTTAGATTATTGCCCAAAGCATCAGTTAATAAACTGATTTTATCGCCAAAACCATTATCAGTTTTAGCTTCATCTAATTTCTCAAGTGTACGAATATTTACATCTTTACTAAGTGTGCTGCTATTTTGATAATTAGCATTATCAACGCTGCTATGCTGATTTTCATCCAACTGCAACCAAATATAACTAAGCACATCTGGACTATTGTTGTAATATGTAACAGTTTCTTTTCCTGTTAAGGTTAATTTCTTTTCATCCAATTCACATTTAATATCATAATCACAACGTTGTTGCCAATACTTATTGCCAGGGGCACCACTTGCAGTTCTATACTCATTTGGGGTTGGTAAAATTGTTCCCAAATTTTCAAACTTATTGCCGTGGTTACTTGTTGGATTGTTCATAATGTTTTGTGCATTAGACACAGTAGCCATCACGATTAAAAGAAGCGTTATTATTTTCTTCATGTTTACTTTTTACAATTTTATGAAAGCAGCTTAAACTAGTATTGAAACAAAAATAGGGGAATAAAGATGTTTTTTGATTCTAGTATTGATTAGTGGTTTTAAACTTTATTTGAAATCAAAAAATAGTATGTTTTGCTATTAGTTATTGGAGCAACCTATTTATTCTAAAACGAATATCTTGAAACTGCCATATATAACGCTGTTCCAAAGATTGCTCCACTCACAAAAAGTACATATTCTCTTTTGTTTAGTTTTATAAGATTGGTACAGATAAATCCAACAATTAAAATCACTATAACAAAACAAATTTGAGCCGCTTCAATACCCAAATTTGCTGCAAATAATTTAACTAATAAACCATTATTGCCAATAATACTTTTAAGGTCATTACTAAATCCCAAGCCGTGAATAAATCCAAAAAATAGTGTGAACCAATATATCAATGGAAACTTGCTGTTAAAGCTAAATTTCTTTACAAACAAATTGCTAAAGGCTGTTACAGCAATGGTTACAGGAATTAAGAATTCGATCCAATGTTTTGAAAAATTGATGATATCTAGCACACATAAGCCTAATGTAATAGTATGCCCAATAGTGAAAGCAGTAATCAAAATAAGCAATCTTTTCCAGTCGCTAAACTGATAACGCATACACAATGCAGCCACAAAAAGTATATGATCAATAGCTCCCCAACTGGCTATGTGCCTAAATCCTAGTTGAAAATAGATAGAAAAATTGTTCATTGAAGTTGCAATAATTGATGTCAGGAAAATAATGAATAATCTCTTTAATAAAAAAGCTGATAGCAATTAACTATCAGCTTTACTAATTTTTTACGCTTTATAAATTTCCTCTTAAATCCTGCTCTCTTTCTAAAGATTCAAACAAAGCTTTAAAGTTTCCTTTACCAAAACTTTTTGCTCCTTTACGTTGAATGATCTCGAAAAACAAAGTTGGTCTGTCTTCTAAAGGTTTGGTAAATATTTGTAGCAAATAACCTTCATCATCTCTATCTATCAAAATTCCTAAATCGCGAAGTGGTTGTAAATCCTCGTCAATAGTGCCAACTCTATCTAAAACAGTATCATAATAACTACTTGGGATATTTAAAAACTCAATCCCTCTGCTTTTTAAATCTTCTACCGTTTCAATGATATTTTTTGTAGCAATAGCAACGTGTTGCACACCTTCTCCATTATAAAAGTCAAGATATTCTTCTACCTGAGATTTCTTTTTGCCTTCTGCTGGTTCGTTAATAGGAAACTTTACAAATCCATTTCCATTGCTCATTACTTTGCTCATTAAAGCACTGTATTCTGTAGAAATATCTTTATCGTCAAAGCTTAAAATGTTTCTGAAGCCCATTACATCTTCATAAAACTTCACCCAAGGATTCATCTGGTTCCAACCCACATTACCCACACAATGGTCAACATATTGCAAACCAGTAGATGCAGGATTGTAGCTAGATTCCCATTTTTTAAATCCTGGCATAAAAATACCATTGTAATTTTTTCTTTCAATAAAAAGGTGAACTGTTTCGCCATAAGTATGAATGCCACTTATTACCACTTCTCCATCAGTATCAGTTAAAGTAGTAGGTTCCATATAAGATTTGCCACCACGTTGTGTAGTTTGTTCCCAAGCATCGGTTGCATCTTCTACTTTTAATGATAAAAATTTTACGCCATCGCCATGTTTATAAATATGGTCGGCTATTGGATTGTCTGTTCTTAAAGGCGTAGTTAAAACAAAAGTTAGTTTGTTTTGGCGAATCACATAACTTACTTTGTCTTTCATTCCAGTTTCTGGCCCAGCATAAGCAAGACTTTGAAATCCAAAAGCAGTTTTATAAAAATGTGCAGCTTGTTTGGCATTGCCCACATAAAATTCTACATAATCGGTTCCCTGTAGGGGTAAAAAATCAACTTGTTTTTCAGTTGAGATTTCTGGAGAAGCTATCGTTTGCATATTGTGTAATTGTAAGTGGCAAAATTAACGCAAAACAATTCTATTAAACATTTCTTAAAAATATTTCAAAAACTAAAATCCAAAGTCAATTGTCACGCGTATGTCATAATGTTATCTATTTCAATTACCT
Source organism: Chitinophagaceae bacterium (assembly GCA_025363355.1). GTDB lineage: Bacteria > Bacteroidota > Bacteroidia > Chitinophagales > Chitinophagaceae > CAIVPM01. The sequence continues at coordinate 8,502 of JANYEB010000117.1, forward strand.
CAAACAAATTAAAATGAAAAAGAAAATTTTTAAAAGAATATTATTAGCAACAGGTGGTTTGCTATTGATATTATCTACTGTTTTAGCAGTTCACATTTACAAAGTAACAAGACCGGGAAAAGCCGATGCAACCACAGTATCAATGGCTAGAATTGATTTTAAGCAGGATATTTCAAATGCCGATGCTCAAAAAATTACTCAATGGTTTAGCAGCAAAAAAGGAATACAACAGTTTAAATGTTCTCCAGAAAATAGAAATGCAGTATTCACTTTTTACCCAACACAATTAGATGCAACAAAAACCGTAGAATTATTTACGCATGAATTACATTACAATGCTGTAAGGTTTATGCCAAACAAAGCAGAAATGATGAAAGGTTGCCCTGTAGCAGTTAAATAATTAATAATAAACACAAATTTCAAAACCAAAAACAAATAAAATGAAAAAAACAGCACTATTAACATTCGTAGCAGGAATTGCTTTTGTAGCAACTTGCTTAACATCTTGTAAAAAAAATGAAGACACAGTGGTAGCTCCAACATTGTATGATTCTCTAGGTGGGACAACAATGGTTTCTGATCCTAGAGGTGGAATGATTGAAACTGGGAGATTAGGTATTAGAACAGTTGTTGATAGTACCATTTTTGTAATCGCTGGTGACGCTAAAGTAAACGTATTTTTTCCAACTTTACTTGCAGAAGTAACAGCTGGTAATACAAGTGGGTTTTCTGCTTTAGAGAAAAATTTAACAGATTTCTTTTGTGTAGCAACAGGTGCAAAAAACTTTACTTATGGTGGAAAAAGTATGGTAGCAGCTCACGACCCAGCACAAAATTCGAGAATGAATGGAAAAGCAGCTAATGTTGACTTTGACAATTTCGTAGCAGATTTAGTTAAAGGTGCTCAGAAAGTTGGCTTACCTCTTGACCTAATAGGTAGAATTGGACGAGTTGTTGAAACAACAAGAACACAAGTAGTTCAAAAATAATTTTCCGAAATAATTTTAACTCGTTTGGGGTTAATAGTTGCAAAAGTCAACTCTAAGCCGCCTTTCTAGGCGGCTTTTTTATTTAATTTCTATCAAGCCAAATTGTTGTTGTAATCCTTTGCTTGATGATAATATTATATTTAGTAACTCCTTTCCAAAAATTGAATAAAAGAACGAAAAATTTTCTGTTCTTTCTTGCAAACTGTTATTAGGAAACAAATCTACTTTAATGTTTTGCAATTGATTTTTTTGATCTGAATATTTTCTCTTCTCTGCTCTTAAAATTTTCTTCTCCAATTGCTCTATTTTTTTGATAGCTTTTGTAGCAATAGCTTCTATATGTATTTCAAGTGTTGAATCAATTGAATTAACTTGAGTTTTTAAATTGTTATAAAAATCTCTAGTTTTAATTAGCTCACTCTGTAAACTAAGATTGTTGGTAGATTGTTTGGTAACAAGATTTGTAAAAAGAATTTCTGTATTTGCAAATAAATTTGCAATGCTGTAATTCATCTTATTCAACTTGTCTAGCTGTGCTTTTTTATACAATAAAAATGAATTTCTTAACACCAAAACTGGATAAGGAACACTAATTTCTTGAAAAACATTTTTTAATTGCAACCAATAAGCCAATTCTCCTCCCCCACCAATAAATGCAATATTGGGCAAAATGGTTTCTTGAAAAACTGGACGAAGAATTACGTTAGGACTAAACCTTTCTGGATGGTTATTTAACTCTTGCAAAATTTCATCAAGTGTGAATGATACATCTAGCTTTTCTATAATAAATAAACCCTCTTTTTTCTCTATTCTCTCACGCTTATCATCAATTAAATAAAATAAATTAATCTCTCTGCCAGCAGCCTGGGTTTTATAGTGTTTAACAAGCTCTGTATTCGTTATATCAACTGCATTTCGTGAAAATTGCTCTGTTAATTCCTTAGTAACTGTTGGAATAAAAGCACGTTTTAAATCTGCATTATCTGGTAGCAAAACAAGCAAACCAAACTCTGCAAACAAATTATTCACCAATTCAAAAGTTGCTTGTTCAACAGTTTTGCCTAAGCTGTAAGCGTTGTAAAATATTGAAACAAGTTCTGCTCCAAATTCATTTACTGCAATTTGCCCTTCAATTTCTTTTATAAGTTGAAGAAAGTTTTTATCAATCTTCATTCTGCCAACTGCACCAGTTTGTGTTGTTTGCCAAACAAGTTTTTTTCCTTGAATAGTGATATTGCCTAACTCATCTAAATCTGCATCTTCACTACCCATATAATAAACAGGCACAAATTTATTATCGGGAAACTCAATATTTAATTCGCTCGCAAGCTTTACAGCGTGTAGTATTTTATAAATAAAATAAAGCGGACCAGTAAAAATATTGGGTTGATGTGCAGTTGTTACAGTAAAACAATTTTCTTGTTGCAGCAAATCAATATGCTGTTGTTGTAGAGATGAAAGCTGTGCATTTGAATATTGATTCTTGAAATAATTAACTAAAAGATTTCTGTCAATAGTTGATTCTTTTGCGGCAATTGCATCTTTAATTCCTTGTTTATTTGGCAAATGCTGATAAAAAGGTTGTAGTTCAGATTCGCCTGTTAAATAGTCTGTAACAATTTTGCTAAAGAAACCAGTTTGTTGATACGATATATAATTACAGTTAAAATCCATTAATTGAAATATGGCTAATCTTTAATGTGGCAAATCTAATTGCTAAAAATATTCAGTTAATGTTTTCTTTTTTATTTACAACCTTATCTTTATGCAATGAAGAAGCTTTTTTATACTTTTTTTATTTTAATATTAATTGCAGCAAGTGTAGGCGTTTGGCTAGTTTATGGCTCTGCCACTGCGTTTGAAGAAAAGTCAATGACAGTTTTAGTAGATGATAATCATACTTCTATAGAAGCATTAGTGAATTTATTAAAAGAGAAAAAAATTATAACTAGTTCTTTCGCTTTTGAACAACTAGGGAACCAGTTTAAAATTTGGGAAAGAGTTAAATCGGGTAAATTTAAAATTGCTAAAGATGAAAGTTTGATAAACATTGTTAGAATGTTTAGAAACAACAAGCAAGCTGAAATTAATTTAGTTATTAATAAAATAAGGCTGCCAGAAGATTTAGCAAGATTGATTGGCAAGAATTTTTCCACAGATTCTGCCACCACATTATCCATCTTAAAAAATTCTAGTTTACTCGCAGACCATAATGCTGATAGCAATACATTTTTGTTTAATGTAATTCCTAATACCTACAGTTTTTATTGGAGTACGCCTGTAGAAAAAATATTTGATAAAATCTCTGCAGAATCAAAAAAATTTTGGGATGAAAATAATAGAAATCAAAAAGCAAGTAGCCTAGGGCTAACCCCTTTGCAAGTTTATACCATTGCATCTATTGTTGAAGAAGAAACGAATAAAGATGATGACAAAGGCAATATTGCAAGTGTTTACATCAATAGAATGAATAAAGGAATGCCTTTAGCGGCTGACCCAACCATTAAGTTTGCTTTAAAAAACTTCACTTTAAAAAGAATTCTATTTGGGCATTTGAATGTTGCATCTCCCTACAATACTTATAAAAATAAAGGCTTACCACCTGGCCCAATTTGCACTCCATCAATCAAAACTTTAGATGCTGTTTTAAATGCACCACGAACAGACTATATTTTCTTTGTAGCTAAAGCAGATTTTAGTGGCTATTCTCATTTCAGTAGTAATTATGCCGAACACGATCAATATGCTAAACTGTATCAAAAGGCATTAACTGAATATTTAG
>JANYEB010000152.1 GCA_025363355.1 Chitinophagaceae bacterium
CTAAATAAACATCTTGAATGGCATTTAAGATACCAACCCCTTCGTTCATTGGGCGTTGAAATGCTTTTCTGCCACTAATTAATCCCATACCACCTGCACGCTTGTTAATAACAGCAGTAGTTACAGCTTCTGCCATATCACTTGCACCACTACTTGCACCACCACTATTAATTAGTCCAGCACGACCCATATAGCAATTTGCTACTTGGTAACGTGTTAAATCAATTGGATGTTCACTTGTTAATTCAGTATAAATTCTTTCATCATTTTTGCCATAAGCACTTTCCTTCGTGTTTAAAGCTTTGTATCCACCATTGTTTTCTGGTAATTTTTGTTTGATGATATCTGCTTCAATTGTGCAGCCTAAATGATTAGCTTGACCCGTTAAATCAGCAGAAACGTGATAATCAATACCATCTTTTTTAAATGCAGGATTGCGTAAATAGCACCATAAAATTGTTGGTAAACCTAATTGGTGAGCCATATCAAAAGCCTTACTTACTTCTTGAATTTGACGTGCACTTTCATCGCTACCAAAATAAATAGTTGCACCAACAGCAGTTGCACCTAAGTCCCAACATTGCTTTAAAGAAGCAAACATTATTTGGTCAAATTTATTTGGATAAGTCAAAAATTCGTTGTGGTTGATTTTAACAATCAATGGAATTTTATGAGCATATTTACGAGCCATAAAACCTAATCCACCAAAAGTTGTAGCAACTGCATTACAACCACCTTCAATAGCTAATTTGATAATATTTTCCGGATCGAAGTATAAAGGATTTTTTGCAAAAGATGCACCAGCACTATGTTCTATACCTTGGTCAACAGGAAGAATTGATAAGTAACCTGTATTTGCTAATCTACCAGTGCCATACATAGACTGAAGATTTTTTAATACTTGTGGGTTACGGTCGCTGTTGATAAAAACTCTGTCAACAAAATCTGAACCCGGCAGGTGTATTTGAGATTTGTCAATTGTTTTACACTCGTGATTCAATAAATACTCTGCTTTGTCTCCCAAAAGCTGTTGAATGTGTTGGTTGGCCATAAAAGAAATTTTTTTGAAACAAGTAGCAATAATCTGTTTAGGAAATCGATTGCGTTGCTTACTTGCTGGTGATAAAATTCTGGCAAATATAGGGTAGTGGCATCATTTTATTTGCCCCAAAATAATAAGAGGAACGAGTGTTGAATTTCGTTCCTCTTATTTAGGATTTAATTAAATGATCGATTTATCTTGCTACTGCTTTAACACATTTTACCAATGAAATCTACCAGTTCTGTTTTTGTAATAGGAATACCCATAATCTTGTTGTAAGGAATTGCATCAACAAAATAATGGTCTCTAATAATTTTTACTAACTGACCATTATTGATCTCTGGTATAATTACTTTATCGAAATTTTTAATAATATCTCCAAGATTTCTAGGGAACGGTCTAATGTGGCGTAAATGAACGTGGCTAACAGATTTGCCTTCTGCTTGTAAATCTAATACTGCACTCTTAATAGAACCATAAGTGCTACCCCAACCAATTACTAAAACTTTACCAGTTGCTGCACCGCTATCAATAGTTTGTAATGGAATATAATCAGCAATTTTATCTACTTTGGCTTGGCGAGTTTTAACCATGTGCTGATGGTTATCTGTATCGTAGCTAATGTTTCCTGTAATATCTTGTTTCTCTAATCCACCAATTCTATGTTCTAGTCCTGGTGTGCCTGGCACAGCCCAAGGACGAGCTAGTTTTTCATCTCTTTTATAAGGAAGATATTTTTCTTCACCTTCATCTAGACCTTTTTTAAACTTAACATCAATTGGTTTTAAATCTGCACTTTGAGGAAATTTCCAAGGTTCTGCACCATTGGCAATATAGCCATCACTTAAAAATATAACTGGTGTCATATGTTGCACAGAAATTCTGCAAGCTTCGTAAACAGCTTCAAAGCAATCGCTTGGTGTTGATGCAGATACTATTGGCATTGGACATTCTCCATTTCTGCCATAATATGCTTGCATTAAATCGCTTTGTTCAGTTTTTGTTGGTAAACCAGTTGATGGACCTCCACGTTGAATATTAATAATGAGCAAAGGGATTTCTAACATTACTGCTAATCCCATTGCCTCTGCTTTTAAAGTCATACCTGGTCCACTAGTTGTGGTTACACCTAAACTGCCACCATAGCTTGCACCAATGGCAGATGTGATAGCTGCAATTTCATCTTCTGCCTGAAACGTTTTAACCCCAAAAGCTTTGTGCTTGCTAAGGTCGTGTAAAATATCTGATGCAGGTGTAATAGGATAGGAGCCAAGAAATATTGGCAATCCACTTTTTTCAGATGCAGCAATTAAACCCATAGTTACTGCCTGATTACCCATAATGCTTCTGTATTTTCCAGCGGGAAGTTTAGCTTTTTCAACAGTATATCTTGTAGTAAAAGTTTCTGTTGTATCGCCATAATTATAACCAGCTTGCAACACTTTAATATTGCTTTGCAGAATAACTTCTTTCTTGCCAAACTTCTCTTGCAAAAAATCTTTAGTGCTTTTTAAATCACGATTATACATCCAATAAATGTAACCAAGCACAAACATATTTTTTGCACGGTCTCGTTCTTTCGTACCAAGTTCTGCAATATCTTTTAATGCTTCTCTGGTTAGTTTTGTGACATCAATTTTAGTAACTTCATATCCTTCTAAACTACCATTTTCAATAGGGTTAACACCATCTGGGTAATTAGCAAGACGAAGATTTTTGCTATCGAAACCATCTGTATTTACAATGATTTTTCCACCTTTTTTCAAGCCTTTTAAATTAGCTTTTAAAGCGGCAGCATTCATTGCAACCAAAACATCGCAAGAATCGCCTGGTGTATAAACCTTATTTGAAGAAAAGTGCAATTGAAAACCACTTACACCAGCCATAGTACCTATTGGTGCTCTAATCTCTGCAGGAAAATCTGGAAAAGTTGCTAAATCAATGCCTAATAATGCAGTGTTATTAGTAAATTGTTGACCAGTAAGCTGCATTCCATCGCCACTATCACCAGCAAATTTAATTACAACTTCTTGCAAGACTTGTTCGTTAGTATTCATATAGCCATTTTTAAAATAGATTACAAAAATAAGACTGTGTTGTATCCGTTGACATCTATTTTTTTGACAATCGTTTGCAATAAGTAGTAAAGGGTAGCAAGTTTGCTTACTTTTGTTGCCAGTTTTATAATATGACTCTTTATCAAGCAAATCGAATGTTGAATTTTCTACTATTACCTTTTCTTTCTTTTTTTATTGGATGCAATGATGGAAAAGTGAACAGAGCAAACACAAAACCAACTATAGTTGCAAATAAAAGCAAAGCAGATACAATTAAAAATGTAGATACTGTAAAACTTGTTGTATCGCAACCTATACAATATGACACCACAAAAAAATACATTTATTTAACCTTTGATGATGGACCTCAAAATGGAACTGCTGCTTGTTTTGAACTATGCAAAAAGCTTGGTGTAAAAGCCACTTTTTTTATGGTTGGGCAACACGCTAGCTCTACGCACCTCAAACAAATTGTGAGTGATATTAAGAATAATTACCCTCAAACATTATTGGCAAATCATAGCACAACACACGCCAATGGTAAGTATCATTATTTTTATCAGCATCCACAAATGGCAGCTGAGGATTTTTATTTAGCACAAAAAACATTAAATGTTCCTTTTAAAATTATTCGTTTACCTGGAAATACATCTTGGGTTAGAGAAGGTAAATTAAGATCAAATGGTTTAACAAAACCAGTTTGCCAAATTCTTGATAGTGTTGGTTACAATGTTATTGGTTGGGATTTAGAATGGAACTTTAACCACAAAAATGCCAATCCTGTAGAGAGTGCAGCAACTATGATTAAACGAGTATCAAACTACCTAGAGAAAAATAGTTTAAATGTTCCTAATCATTTGGTAATACTTACACACGATAGAATGTTTCGTAATCAAAATTATACAGACTCTTTATCAAAGTTTATATCTATGCTTCAACAAAACAAAAATTATGTTTTTGAAACTGTTGATCATTATCCGGGTTTAAAGAAATTGAATTAGTATTTGTTTATGGTTTGTGGTTTATTGTTTCTGTAAAATCGGTTACATATTTATTAAACTTTAAATCTTGAACTTTAAACTATTAAACTTTTTATACTTTTGTTCATTATAAAATAAAAATATATGGCATTATTTCAATCGGGTAATCCTACACTTACCCAAAAGATTTTTGATAACAGTCGCACACAAGCTGGCGATTTGCAAGGTACAATGACAGTGAGAGGCACAATGAATAAGTTTGGCTTTTTAATGCTAATGGTTCTTGGTGCTGCTGCTTACACTTGGCAGTTATACGCTCAAAACAATCCATCTTTAATGATGACATTAATGTGGGTTGGTATTATTGGAGGGTTGGTAGTTGGTATGGTGATTAGTTTTAAACCCAATTTATCTACCTATTTAGCTCCTCTTTATGGAATATTAGAAGGCTTTTTTCTTGGAGCTATTTCGGCTGTTTTAAATGAAGCTTTTGCGAAAAGATTTCCTGGGTTAGTAATTACATCAGTTGGATTAACAATTGGTGTGGCAGTTGCAATGTTTCTGTTATATAATTTCAGAATTATTAAGCCAACAGAAAAGTTTAAGAGTATGATTTATGCTGCAACAGGTGGCATTGCAATCTTCTATTTAATTACAATGGTCATTAGAATGTTTGGCGTTAATATTCCTTTTATGAATCTTGGCGATAGTAGTATGTTGGGCATAGGTATCAGCTTATTTGTTGTTGCTATTGCTGCATTAAATTTGATTTTGGATTTTGAAAGAATAGAGAATGGTGCAGAAATGGGTGCTCCAAAATTTATGGAATGGTATAGTGCTTTTGGATTGTTGGTTACAATCGTTTGGTTGTACATAGAAATATTAAAACTACTAAGCCGTTTTTCTAGTAGAGATTAAAATAAATTTGATTAATATTTAAAGAGCCGATTCA
>JANYEB010000180.1 GCA_025363355.1 Chitinophagaceae bacterium
TGCACCAATAACAGCAAACGCCATTACAGGAAACAATAGTATTTGTATAAATGGAACAAGCTCATTAAGCACTAGCTTACCATCTAGCAGTACAAAAGGCGTTTGGAGTAGTTCAAACAACTTAGGCACTATTAGTTCAACAAGTGGTCTTACTACCATTTACAACGGTAAAAATGCAGGAACTTATGGCGAGGCAAGATATACAGTAACAGACACAATAACAGGTTGCACGGCTTACTCAAGCAGAACAATTACAGTAAATCCAACGCCAGTAGTACCAACTATCACTTATGCACCAGGTACACCAAATCCACAAGCAGGAGCACCAACAGGAAGTTTTTGTGCCAACAGAACCTTTACAGTAGTAGGTACACCAGCAGGAGGTGTTTGGAGTTCAACAGGTGTATTAGGAGTAACCACACCAGCAGGGGTTGTAACCACAGGTTTAATTACGGGTGCTGGAAGTTTAAAATACACTTACACTAGTGCAGCAGGTTGTAGCAATAGCAGAACAATGGTAGGTAATGTATTTGTTTGTGCAGCTCGTGGCGTAGCTACAAACGAGAAACTAGAAACCACAAACGAGTTCTCTATGTATCCAAATCCTGCAAAAGGCTTTATTAACTTAAATGTTGAAACTTTAGTTGGTAAAGGAAGTATTGTAGTTACAGATTTATATGGTAAATCAGTTAAAATTCAGAATTTAAGTATGGGAACTAACACAGTAAATACATCTAACTTAAGTAAAGGATTTTACTTAGTAAGTATTATTACAAGTGAAGGAAAAACAACTAAGAAATTGGTGGTGGAATAATCAGTCAACCGTTGATCGTCGACCGTCAACCGAAACCCTCCAAAGTGTAACAACTTTGGAGGGTTTTTGTTTACGAGGATATCCTACTATTTATAATGCATTTAACTAACAAGCATTAATATTTTAAGAATTTAGGTGTATTATTTGGGCGTTTTTTAACATCATCCCCCTACTTTTGCCGAAAATTTGGAAAGGGTTATGATGCAACAAAGCTATAAACTATTACTGACTGCGGCTTTCAGCCTTTTTTTAATACTTTTCTCAGGTGTTAGCTTTGCTAATGACACTACTTTAAACAAAGCAGAAGAGCATATTGTTTCAGGAAAATCTGAAAACAAAGAAGAGTTTAATGTTACTGAAACAATTTTAGAACATATTGGCGATGATCATAGCTGGCATTTATGGGGTCATACAACTATTCACCTGCCTGTTATCATTTATTCTGACAAAGGATTAGAGTTCTTTTCTTCTAAAAATTTAGTAGATGAACATCATCAACCCGTTGTTTATGCAGGTAAATACAATTACAAATTATTTGAAAATAAATTAAAAGTAGTTAAAGTTGATGGTACGTTAGATGAAGAGTTGACTAAAAAAACTTGGGATTTCTCTATCACTAAAAACGTAGCTTCTTTATTAATAACTGTTTTTATCCTATTGTTCGTTTTCTTAAGAGTTGGTGCAGCATATAAAAAACGTGGTGTTACATCTGCTCCAAAAGGATTACAATCTTTTATGGAACCAATTATTTTGTTTGTTAGAGATGAAGTGGCAATACCAACAATAGGGCATAAATATGCTAAGTATATGCCTTTCTTATTAACTATATTTTTCCTGATTTTACTTAATAACTTTTTGGGATTAATTCCTTTCTTTCCTGGAGGAGCAAATGTTAGTGGTAATATCGCTTTTACAATGACATTAGCTGTTTGTGTATTTATAGTGGTGAACCTTAGTGGAAACAAAAGCTATTGGCAACACATTTTTTGGATGCCAGGAATGCATTGGAGTATGAAATTGTTTTTAGCTCCAATTGAATTAATTGGTGTATTTGTAAAACCTATTTCTTTAATGATTCGATTGTTTGCAAATATCACAGCCGGTCACGTACTTGTATTGAGCTTAATTTGCTTGATATTTATTTTTAAAACTGTTTATGCTTCGGCAATTGCTGTTCCTTTTGCAGTATTTATCAGCTTAATTGAATTATTGGTTGCATTTTTACAAGCTTTCATATTTACAATGCTAACAGGTATGTATATAGGAATGGCTACAGAAGAACATCATCATACGGGAGATCACGACCCTCATTATAATGAGGCTTAGTATATTTTTTATTTTTTAACAATTAAAACGAAACAAAATGGTATTTGGAAGCGTTGCTGCAATTGGTGCAGGTTTAGCTGCAATTGGTGCAGGTATTGGTATTGGACAAATTGGTAAAGGTGCAGTAGAAGGTATTGCACGCCAGCCAGAAGCTGCTAACGACATTCGTGCAAATATGATTGTCGCCGCTGCATTCGTAGAGGCAGTTGCATTATTTGCTGTGGTTGTTGCGTTCTTAGGAACAAAATAATCAAAACAATTTGTACAGACTTGATGCACAGGGCAGAGGGTCTGTACTTATTTATTTTTTGATTTAACTATTCATTTAGAAATTACATATATATGTTTTTAGAGATAAATCCTTTGGTATTGCCAGATATTGGCTTGGTATTTTGGAGTACGGTTGCTTTTTTAGTGTTGTTATTTGTTTTAGGCAAGTTTGCTTGGAAACCAATTATGCAAGCTATTACAGAAAGAGAGCAAGGTATTGAAGATGCTTTGTCAAGAGCTGATAAGTTGAAAGCTGATATGTCTAAAATGGCAAGCGAAAACGAAGCTTTAATGCAAAAAGCTCGTGAAGAACGTGCTGTGATGATTAAAGAAGCTAAAGAAGCTAGTGATAAAATGATTACTGAAGCTAAAGACAAAGCTAAAGGAGAATATGATAGAATTCTTAGCGATGCTCAGCAAGCTATCAACCAACAAAAAAATGCTGCTTTAACCGAAGTTAAAAACCAAGTTGGTGCGTTGGTGATTGAAGTTAGTGAGAAAATTTTAAGAAGAGAATTGAGTAATAAAGCAGAGCAAGAAAAATATATTAAAGAACTTGCTTCATCAGTAACATTGAATTAATATGATGATGTGATAATTCGATAATGTGATAATTTAATACAGAAGGTTGGTCATCATCACATTATCACATCAGCTAATTATCAAATTAAAAAGAAATGCCTAATCCACGTTTAGCACATAGATACGCAAAAAGCCTGATTGACCTTGCTGTTGAGAAAGGTCAGCTTGAAGCCATATATGCAGATATGAAGTTTTTGCAATTAGTTTGCAAAAGCAGTAAGGAATTTGTAATGCTTTTACAAAGCCCTATTGTTACAGCAGATAAAAAAAATGGTATTATCGAAGCTATTACTGCTGATAAAGTATCTGAAATAACAGCTTCATTCAACAAATTATTAGTTAAAAAAGGTCGTGAGTTTGAATTGCCCGAAATTGTTAATGCTGTAATTGAACAGTACAACACCATCAAAGGAATTCATAAAGTAAAGCTAACTACTGCTGTTGAGTTAAGTGATGAACTAAAAAAATCTATTAGCGAAAAAGCAGCAAAAGAAGGCGGACTTGGCAATGTAGAACTCGAAACTAAAGTTGATGAAAGTTTGATTGGTGGATTTGTATTAGAATTCAACAACAACTTAGTTGATGCAAGTATTGCAAGAGATTTAAGAGACATTAAAAAACAATTTGCGAAGAACGTATATGTTCCAGCAATGAGATAAAGTATAAGGCATAATTCAAAATTTATAATTTAAAATAAATTAAAATGGCAGACATTAAACCTGATGAAATATCAGCGATTTTAAGACAACAATTAAGCAACTTTAACGTAGCTGCTGACCTTGAAGAAGTAGGTACTGTGTTGCAAGTGGGTGATGGTATTGCTCGTGTTTATGGATTAAATAACGTGGGCAGTGGTGAGCTTGTTGAGTTTGAAAATGGCACTCGTGCCATTGCATTGAACCTTGAGGAAGATAATGTGGGTGTGGTTTTGCTAGGCGATAGTGCTGGTATTAAAGAAGGAAGTAAAGTAAAACGTACTAATCAAATTGCATCTATTAAAGTAGGTGAAGGTGTGGTGGGTCGTGTTATTAATACTTTGGGCGAACCAATTGATGGTAAAGGACCCATTGCTGGTGAATTGTATGAAATGCCTTTAGAGCGTAAAGCTCCTGGGGTAATTTATCGTCAGCCAGTTACTGAGCCATTGCAAACTGGTATCAAAGCAATTGATGCAATGATTCCTGTGGGTCGTGGACAACGTGAGTTGGTAATTGGTGATAGACAAACTGGTAAAACAGCTATTTGTGTTGATACTATTATTAATCAAAAAGAGTTTTTTGAAGCTGGTGAACCAGTTTATTGTATATATGTTGCAATTGGTCAAAAAGCATCAACAGTTGCTGGAGTAATGAAAACTTTAGAGGAAAATGGTGCAATGAGATACACAACTATTGTGTGTGCTAGTGCATCTGATCCTGCTCCTCAACAATTCTATGCACCATTTGCTGGTGCTGCCATTGGAGAGTTTTTTAGAGATACTGGTCGTCCTGCATTGATTGTATTTGATGATTTATCAAAACAAGCTGTGGCTTACCGTGAGGTTTCTTTATTGTTAAGAAGACCTCCAGGACGTGAGGCTTATCCTGGTGATGTATTCTATTTACACAGTCGTTTACTTGAAAGAGCTGCTAAAGTTATCGCTAACGATAGCGTTGCTAGAAATATGAATGACTTACCAGAAAGTATTAAACATTTGGTAAAAGGTGGTGGTAGTTTAACGGCATTACCTATTATTGAAACACAAGCTGGTGACGTATCTGCTTATATTCCTACCAACGTAATTTCAATTACTGATGGACAAATTTTCTTAGAAGGTAACTTGTTTAATGCAGGTATTCGTCCAGCAATTAACGTAGGTATTTCTGTTAGTCGTGTGGGTGGTAATGCACAAATTAAATCAATGAAAAAAGTGGCTGGTACACTTAAACTTGACCAAGCATTATACCGAGAATTAGAAGCCTTCTCTAAATTTGGTGGAGACTTAGATGCTGCTACTAAAAACGTAATTGATAAAGGTGCAAGAAACGTTGAGATTTTGAAACAAGGTCAATATTCTCCAATGAGTGTTGAAAAGCAAGTAGCTATCATTTACTTAGGAACGCAAGGGTTATTGAAAGAAGTTGCAGTGAAAAATGTAAAAGCTTTTGAAGAACATTTTTTAACAGAAATGGTGAACAAACACGCAGATATTTTAGCTGAATTTAAGAAGGGTAAATTAGAAGACGCAAGCCTAAAAACAATGGTTGAAATGGCTAAGGGATTAATGCCTCAATACAAGTAATATTATTGATGATTTAATATGTAAACAGCCTCACAAATTTTGTGAGGCTGTTTTGTTTTGTATCATTCTTAATAAAGAAATGAGTAATCTTTCAATTATTGTAATCTCCTAAAATTCACAATTTTTTGGAGTTCTTGCAAAAGGAATTACATCTCTAATATTTCCCATCCCTGTAACAAATTGTACCATCCTTTCAAAGCCTAAACCAAAACCTGCGTGAGGCACACTACCAAAACGTCTTGTATCTAAATACCAACTCATTTCTTCTAAAGGAATATGCATTGCTTCCATTCTTGCTTCTAGCTTTTCAAGTCGTTCTTCTCTTTGGCTTCCACCCACAATTTCACCAATGCCTGGTGCCAAAATATCCATTGCTGCAACGGTTTCTTTTCCTGCTTCGCAGCCATCATTCAACCTCATATAAAATGCTTTAATAGCAGCAGGATAATTGGTAACAATTACAGGTTTTTTGAAATGTTTTTCTACCAAATATCTTTCGTGTTCGCTTTGCATATCGATACCCCAAGCAACATCATATTTAAATTTTTTCTTTTTGTAATGAGATGATTCTAATAAAATTTGAATGGCTTCGGTGTATGTAATTCTTTCAAACTTATTATCAACTACCATTTTCAATTTTTCAATCAAACCAAATTCTTGTCTTTCGTTGATTGGTTTTTGTTTTTCTTCTTCAGCAAGGCGTGCATCAAGAAACTCTAAATCTTCCATATTATGCTCCATTGCATAACGAATCAAATATTGAATAAAGGCTTCTGCCAAGTCCATATTATCTTCTAAATCGTTAAATGCAACTTCTGGCTCAATCATCCAGAACTCAGCAAGGTGGCGGGTTGTGTTACTATTCTCTGCTCTAAAAGTTGGACCAAAAGTATATACATCACTAAAAGCCATTGCTCCTAATTCGCCTTCCAATTGTCCACTTACAGTAAGGTTGGTGCTTTTGCCAAAAAAGTCTTCTGTATAATTAATGGTTCCATCCTCATTTTTTTGAGCAGTGCCATCCATTGGTAAAGTGGTTACTCTAAACATTTCACCTGCACCTTCTGCATCACTTGCAGTTATAATTGGTGTGTGCAAATACACAAAACCTTTATCGTTGTAAAATTTATGAATCGCATACGCTAATGAATGACGCAAACGAAACACAGCAGCAAACGTGTTGGTTCTAAAACGCAAATGTGCTTTTTCACGTAAAAATTCGAGGCTATGTTTTTTGGGTTGCAAAGGATATTTTTCTGAATCGCTATCTCCCAAAATTTCAAGTGTTTTTGCTTTTAATTCTACAGTTTGTCCTTTACCTAAACTAGCAATTAACTCACCTGTAACTTTTAGTGAAGCCCCTGTGGTTAAGCGTTTCAAGGTTTCATCATCAAATATTCCAAGTTCTACAACTACTTGCAAATTATTGTTGGTGCTGCCATCATTTACAGCAATAAACTGGTTGTTTCTAAAGGTTCGTACCCAACCCATTACAATTACTTCCTGACCAACTTGGGTACCTGTAAGAAGTTGTTTTATTTTAGTTCTGTTATTAAACATACATTTAGTTTGAGTTTTAAAGTTTAAAGTTTAAAGTTGATGAATTAGAATAGAACATTCAACTTCAAACGTTGAACCTTAAACGTTTTAAAGTCTGCAAATATATTGTTTGAAACTGCATAATTTTACACAATGGATAAACCCATTTTTAATAAAAGGATTTTTTGGGATGTTGATTTTGAAAATTTAGACTATGATAAAAAATATAAATTTATTATCGAGCGAGTTTTTGAAAGAGGTGATGTGCCTGATATTAGAAATTGTAGGAGATATTATGGCGATGAAAAAATAACAGATGTTATTTTAAACACTAAATTTTTGCCAGAACATAGGTTAGGATTAGCTGCTTGCGTAATTAATAAAGATGTAAAAGAACTAAGATGCTACAAAATAAGACAGTTGAACCCAACACTTTTGCCCTACTAAATGAGTTAATGCAATTAGATTTTTTAGCTGAGTTTTCTTTGGTTGGAGGAACAGCATTATCGTTAAAATATGGACACAGAATTTCGGTTGATTTAGACTTGTTTTCAGAAAAGGATTTCAATAATAGTGATATTATTGATGGGTTAAAAAAGCATTATCAATCTAATTTTTCATTGGAGGGTAATATTGAAAAATTTGGAATTTTTTGTTATCTGAATGATGTTAAAGTGGATATTGTAAAACATAAACATCCATTAATTGCAAATGTTGAAACTATTGATAACATTAGAATGTATAGCAGTATTGATATTTGTGCTATGAAAATAAATGCAATTTTAGGCAGGGGTAAAAAGAAAGATTTTTTTGACTTGGCAGAGTTGTTAGCGTATTATAAAGTTGAAGAAATTATAACTTTTTATGAGAAAAAATTTTCTGAACAAAGATTGCTAATTAGTATTCCACAAGCAATTACATATTTTGAAGATGCAGACAATAGCGAAGACCCTGTTAGTCTTAACAATCAAACTTGGGAAGATGTAAAAACCACAATTCGTAAAGCGGTTAATAATTATTTAAAATAATCCTTCTTTAATTTGCAACTACAAAACCTCTAATGCCACAACACAAAATAATCATCATAACAGCACCATCAGGAGCAGGTAAAACCTCTATAACCCGATTTTTGCTTAACAAGTATCCCAAGCTTGAATTTAGCATTTCTGCTGCCACAAGAAAACCTCGTAGAGAAGAAAAAGATGGAGTGGATTATTATTTTATTAGTGCAGAAGATTTTCAGCAAAAAATTGAAAACAATGAATTTGTTGAATGGGAGATGGTATATGAAGGAAAATATTATGGAACACTAAAAAGTGAATTGCAAAGAATTTGGGATGAAGGTAGAACACCTATTTTAGATATTGATGTTAAAGGAGCTATTCACGTTGAACAGCAATTTTTAAAATCTACATTATCTATTTTTATAGAACCGCCAAGCATTGATACATTAAAAGAAAGATTGCAAGCAAGAGGCACTGAAACACAAGACAGCATTGATGCTCGAACTAATAAAGCTGCTTATGAAATTTCTTTCAAACATCATTTTAGTTTAAATATTGTTAATGATGATTTAGATATAGCTTGTAAGGAAGCAGAGATTGCTATTCTTGAATTTTTATCAAAATAATTAGCATGGAATTTGGTCGTGTTGCAGAAGCTGAACTAGATAATATTAACTTTAGCCTACCACAAGAACCTTTGTTTAATAAACAAGTTCTCAGTGGGAAGAAATGTGAGAACCCAAAAGTTTATTTGGGCTGTGCCAAATGGGGCAGAACAGAATGGCTTGGTAAAATTTATCCTCCCAAAACAAAAGAAAAAGATTTTTTGCAGCATTATGTGCAGCACTACAATAGCATAGAATTAAACGCTACACACTATAAAGTTTATAGCCCAGAGGGAATTGCAAAATGGGCAGACAAAGCAGGTGAAAAAGATTTTATGTTTTGCCCCAAAATGTATCAAGGTGTAACACATCGTGGAGCATTGAATAATAAGCAGTTCATTTCTGATGAGTTTTTAAAAGGTATTCTTGCTTTTGAAAAGCATTTAGGTCCTGTCTTTGTGCAAGTGAGTGATAGTTTCTCTCCCAATAGAAAAGATGATTTGTTTGCTTATCTAAAATCATTGCCAACAGATTTGCAATTTTTTTTAGAAGTACGTCACCCAGATTGGTTTGGTAAAGATGCTATTCGTGATGAGTTGTTTTCTTTTTTGAAAGAAATTAAAATGGGTACAGTTATTACAGACACTAGTGGTAGAAGAGATTGTGCCCATATGCACTTAACTGTACCCAAAGCTTTTATTCGATATGTTGGTAATAGTCTTCATCCAACAGATTACAAAAGAGTAGATGAGTGGATTGCTAAAATTAAATATTGGATTGAACAAGGGATGGAAGAAGTATATTTTTTTATGCATATGCACGACGAAGCTTTTTCGCCAGAATTAACTGTTTATATGGTTGATAAACTTAATGCTAGCTGTGGGTTAAATCTTCAAAAACCTAAATTTGTTGAGCAAAAATTGTTATTCTAATTTCTTCTCATCTTGCCAAAAAAAAAGTGCTAACGTTTTCTAACAATTATATTTGCCAATAAATAATTCCGTATGTTAAAAGTGGGTGTTTTTGGAGTTGGTCATTTAGGTAAATTTCATTTGAACAACTGGAAAGAAATTGAAGGGGTAAAACTTGTAGGCTTTTTTGATCCTCATAACGAAACTGCACAACAGGTTGCTACAGACTACGATTTAAAACGTTTTACAGACGAAGAAAAATTAATTGATGCTTGCGATATTATAGATATTGTTGTGCCAACTCAAGAGCATTATAGTTTATGTATGGCTGCCATTAGAAAAGGCAAACATGTTTTTGTTGAAAAGCCAATGGCTCATACATTACAAGAAGCCAAAGACCTTGTTGCAATGGTGCAGGAGGCTGGTATTAAACTGCAAGTTGGGCACGTTGAAAGATTTAATCCTGCGTTTGTGACTATTCAAAAAATGCAGTTAAACCCAATGTTTATTGAAGTGCATCGTTTGGCTCAGTTTAACCCAAGAGGCACAGAAGTAAGTGTGATTTTAGATTTAATGATTCACGATATTGATATTATTTTAAGCATTGTAAAAAGTAGTGTTAAATCTATTAGTGCAAGTGGTGTTGCAGTGTTAACTGATACGCCAGATATTGCCAATGTGAGAATAGAATTTAACAACGGTTGTGTTGCTAATTTAACAAGCAGCAGAATTAGTATGAAGAAAATGAGGAAGATGCGATTGTTTCAAAAGGACTCATACATTGGAGTTGATTTTTTA
This sequence comes from Chitinophagaceae bacterium, assembly GCA_025363355.1. GTDB lineage: Bacteria > Bacteroidota > Bacteroidia > Chitinophagales > Chitinophagaceae > CAIVPM01. The sequence continues at coordinate 10,131 of JANYEB010000180.1, forward strand.
AATAAAAAGGCAGAGATAATTAAGATTAAACAAGAAGATGATGTAAATGTTTTTGCTTTTGATGTTGATACTCCAGATGGCAGTAAAAAAACAATTGCTGTTGCCAATCCTGTTATTGAAGAAGGTAATGCAATTAAGATGGAGCTACAAAGTTTTTATGATGCCATTATTAATAACACACCAACTGCTGTTAATGAAATGGATGGTTATATGGCAATGGAAGTAGCACATCAGATTCTTGGTAAAATAGGAAATGTAACAGTACTTGCATAGATAATTTTAATGGAGTAATTGATGCGGTAAAAAATAAATTACTCCTATTTGTATAAAATCAGGATATTAGCATATTGGTACATAATTTTAGCACTGTTTAAAATTAAAAGTCAAACTTAAAATAGATAAAACCCTTCTTAAAGCATATAGAAAAATTCTACTTAAACTAATCTAGTTTACCTTTTATCTAAAGATTTCATTTAATGCAAAAGCCTTTACACATTGCTTGGTATGTGTTTGCCGATTATTTGGCATCAGCACTATGTTGGCTATGCTTTATGTTTTTTTTTCAGAATTCAAATAATTTTGGATTTACTATTTCATCTGCACTAACAATTGTTCCCTTTTGCTGGCTTATTTTGTTTTTATTGATAGGAAGCTACGCCTTGCCTGTTCACAAAAAATCAAGATTAAACGAGTTTACCAATTCGTTCATTGCATCAATTATTGGCTCAGTAATTATTTATGTGATAATGATAATGCAAGGAAAAGTTATAGGTGGCATTTCTCATTATTCCATATTACTAACACTTATTATTCTACAAACTGGATTTGTTTTTTTATGTCGTTTAATAGTTTTAATAAAAGCAAAAAATGATTTCTTAAGTGGTCGTGTTTCTTTCAATACAATTATTATTGGCAATACTCCACAGGCAGTAAAAGCTTATAACGAGCTGCAAAGAAATTTTTCATATTTGGGTTATAAACTAGTAGGCTTTATAAGCAATGGAAACAACAAAAATGGACTGAATAAATACCTGCCATCTTTGGGCGATTTAAACAATGTTATTGATGTTATTGATGCAAATAATATTGCTAATGTTATTATTGCTTTAGATAAATCTCAAAAAAATATTACAGAAGAAATTATTAATAAACTTGCATTAAAAGATGTTGAGATAAAACTAGTACCCGACGCTTTAGATATTCTTTCAGGCTCTGTAAAAACCTCCAATGTATTTGGTGCCACGTTGATTGATTTAGACACTAGTCCATTACAAATTTGGCAACATAATATCAAACGACTGGTTGATGTTTTATTTGCATTAGTATCGTTTATTATTCTCCTTCCATTTTTACTATACATAGCCATCAGAACAAAATTTTCATCTGCTGGAAGTATCTTTTATACACAAGAAAGAATTGGTTTTAAAGGCAGACCGTTTACTATTTATAAGTTTAGAAGTATGTATGTAAATGCAGAGCAGAATGGCCCACAATTGAGCAGTGATGAGGATGATAGAATAACTGCTTGGGGTAAGGTAATGCGTAAATGGAGACTTGATGAACTACCCCAATTATGGAATATTATTATTGGCGATATGAGCCTTGTTGGTCCACGACCAGAACGAAAATATTATATAGAACAAATTGCTGCTACAACACCTTATTATAATTATTTGTTTAAAGTAAAACCAGGATTAACAAGTTGGGGAATGGTACAATTTGGTTATGCCGAAACTGTTGAGCAAATGATTGAAAGAATGCAATACGATTTGGTTTACATAGAAAACGCTTCGCTGCAACTTGACTTTAAAATTATGATTCACACAGTAAGAATTATTGTGTTGGGTAAGGGAAAGTAAAACTAAACATTCGCTGTCAATCCTCTAAAAATATCCTCTAAACTCTTACCTGTTTTTTGCAAATTACTAAGCAAATCATCAGCAACAATTTTACCACGATTAATAATAATTACTCTATCGCAAATGGCTTGCACTTCTTGCAAAATATGAGAAGAAAAAAGTACTGTTTTATTTTTGCCTTGTTCTTTAATTACGTTTCTAATTTCTATAATTTGGTTTGGGTCTAAACCACTTGTTGGTTCATCTAAAATCAATACTTCTGGTTGATGAATAAGAGCTGCAGCCAAGCCTACACGCTGCTTATAGCCTTTTGATAATTGTCCTACTTTTTTGTTTTGCTCAACTTGCAAACCAACTAATTCTATGATATTGCTAATTACTGATTTTTCATTGCTAATTGAATGCACTCCTGCAATAAAACTTAAATATTCCTTCACATACATTTCAAAATACAAAGGATTAGCTTCTGGTAGATAACCTATCTTTTTCTTGGCTTCAATGGTATTTGTTTTTACATCAATACCACAAACTTTTGCATCACCAGCATCTTGTTGCAAATAGCCTGTAAGCATTTTCATTGTGGTACTTTTGCCTGCTCCATTGGGGCCTAAAAAACCAACAATTTCGCCTTTATTTATGTTGAATGAAATGTGATCAACAGCTTTTTGTGTGCCGTATATTTTTGTTAGATTAGATACTTCTATTGACATTTTGTAAAGATAAGAATAGAGATATGAGTCTGCATAATTTTAAAAAACTTATGATTCCGATTTGTCATATTCTCCTTTAAAAGCATACCAACCAAACAATGCTAAACCAACAGCAATTGGAATGAAAATGATGATGATGATTACCCAAGGCATTGGCTTATTAATATCTAATGTACCATTAGGTTTAATATTGTGTATTGCTGATTGAACTAAGAAAAAGATGGCTGCAACTGCAACAAAAATCCAAACAATTCCAAGATATTTTTTTATAGTGTTCACGTTACTAAATTATGAGTTATGAATTAAAAATTGCGAATGTTTTAAAACCACTAGCTACTAGCCATTTATCACTAGCCCCAAAGCTATTCCCCACTAGCTTTTTTACTACTCAAATATAAAATGCCAATTACAAAACAAACTGCTGCAACACCCATAGGATACCACAATCCACTTAAATAATCACTGCCTGGCGAAACTGTAATTAGTGTTGCAATAAAAGGAACCAAGCCACCAAAAACACCATTACCAATATGATATGGCAAACTCATACTTGTGTATCTAATTTTCGTTGGAAATAATTCTACAAGAAACGCAGCTATTGGTCCATAAACCATTGTTACAAACAATACCAAAATAAAAATATAACCAATAATATTCCATTGATAATTTGATGCAAGTGTGATTGTTTTTTTAGTATCAATAGGTGCGTTGAGATTTATTTGTAATTTTTCTAAAGAATAAGTTTCTGTTAGCAAAAGCTTTGAACTGTCTGTAAACACTACGTTTGATGTTTTTACAACTAAAGAATCCGTTGCTTTATTGGGGTTGATTTTTTTAGTAGTTGTAATAGTTGATGCTGCTTCAATTCTATTTTTCACATCACATATTTCATACATATTTTTAAAAATGGGACGATAACAAATTACTGCTAATAACATTCCTGTAAGCATAATTCCTTTGCGTCCAATTTTATCACTCAGCCAACCAAACACCACAAAAAATGGTGTGACAAAAATGAGTGCAATTCCTATCCAAGTATTGGTTTGAGTAGCTTCTAATCCGCAAGTTTTTATTAAGAATGTTTGAGCATAAAATTGACCTGTGTACCACACAACGCCTTGTCCCATTGTTGCACCAAACAACGCCAATAAAACCATCTTCATATTTGCTTTGTTTCCAAAACTTTCTTTCAAAGGATTGGTTGATGTTTTGCCTTCAGATTTTAGTTTGCTGAACAAAGGACTTTCGTTCATTTTCATTCTAATAACAATAGAAACAATGACTAAAAAGATGCTTAATAAAAAAGGCAAACGCCAACCCCATTCGTTATAAGCTTCTTTACTTAATGATTTTTGAACTGTAATAATTACAATTAAAGAAACGAACAAACCCAATGTGGCTGTGGTTTGTATCCAACTGGTGTAGTAGCCACGTTTTCCTTCAGGGGCGTGTTCTGCAACATAAGTTGCTGCTCCACCATACTCACCTCCTAACGCTAAACCTTGTAGCAATCTTAGTATTAAAATTAAATATGGGGCAAAAGAAAAGCTTGCATAAGTAGGCATACATCCAATTAAAAATGTACTACCACCCATAATTACTAAGGTCAATAAAAATGTATATTTTCTTCCAACAATATCTCCTAATCTTCCAAAAAACAAAGCACCAAAAGGACGAACAATAAAACCTGCTGCAAAAGTTGCCAATGTTGCTAAAAATGCAGTTGTAGGATTTGTTGATGGAAAAAATTTCTCTGAAATAATGGTTGCTAGACTTCCAAAAATGTAGAAGTCGTACCATTCTATTAAAGTGCCAACAGATGATGCACCAATAACTTTCCAAATATTGTTTTTGTTATTTTCTTTCATACAAGCAGCAGCGTTTTTGTTAATTAGATTGCCAACATACATCTTATATTTTAATCAACAAAAAATGAGGAATAAAAAATATGAGATTAACTGAAATTCAAGCACTGCAAAGGTTGTCGGAGAAAGAATAAAGAAAAGTTTGGTTGAATCATTCAAAAAATTATATCGCACCAAGTTCAATTCCCTAATTTTATGCTCTCTAAAAAATACGATTGTAATGAACTATCCTTATCAAATAAAATCTTTCGAGGAATATAAAAAAGTTTATAAAAAAAGCATTGAACAACCCGAAACATTTTGGGCTGAAATTGCTGAACATTTTACTTGGAAAAAGAAATGGGATAAAGTATTGGAATGGAATTTCACTGAACCTAAAATTGAATGGTTTAAAGGTGCAAAATTGAACATTACCGAAAACTGTATTGACAGGCATTTAAAAACAATGGGCGATAAACCTGCTATTATTTGGGAACCAAATAATCCAGAAGAAAGGATTCGCACAGTAACCTACAATCGTTTACACAAAAGGGTTTGTCAGTTTGCACAGGTATTAAAAAACAATGGAGTAAAGAAAGGAGATAGGGTTTGCATTTATATGGGAATGATTCCTGAATTGGCTTATGCTGTGTTGGGTTGTGCAAGAATTGGTGCTATTCACAGCGTAATTTTTGGAGGCTTTTCTGCACAAAGTATTGCTGATAGATTAGAAGATGCACAAGCCGAATTTATTGTTACTTGCGATGGGGCTTATCGTGGCGAAAAAGTAATTCCTTTAAAAAGTGTTATTGATGATGCTTTGATAGGAAATAAAACAGTGAAAAAAGTAATTGTTTATACGCGAACCCGC